>CAZLBS010000449.1:0-3658 GCA_964557505.1 uncultured Nitrospiraceae bacterium
CGGTATTGCGGAACGCACCTTGCATCTCGCGGGCCAGTGGCTTGCCCGCCATCGCGCATTGCCCTTCTTTCTCTTCATCCATACCTACGAAACGCACGGTCCCTATCAGCCCCCGCGCGATGCGGTGCTCCGGTTCCGCCCGGACGAACCCCCGGGCCTGCATGCCCCCGACCCATACTCAGACAAAATGGACGATGCCAACCGGCAGCGTGTGAGCGACTATTACGACGCCGAAATCTTCCATACCGACCGCCTATTGGAGAAGCTCTTTCAGCAGTTTGATGAGATGAACATCTGGGACGACACGCTTGTGATCGTGCTGTCCGACCATGGCGAAGGTTTTTGGGAGCATGGCCATTGGGGCCATGGACCGACGCTATACGACGAAGTCCTGCGCGTGCCCCTCGTGATTTGGAGTCCCGATATAGAGACGCCCAAGCGCGTTGCCCGGCAGGTTTCCTTAAGCGATGTCTTTGCAACCGTGGCCGCCGAAATCGTGCCCGGCGCAGCTATCCCAGCAACCTCGCATAGCCTCTGGCCGCTCATGCGTCCGCAAAGCGAAGCGCGCTACGAGCGAACGTTCGCCGTTGCAAGCGTCGCCCAAAACGCTCAAGTGCCCGGCACTGCCGAAGCTGGAACCGTAAATTGGCACTGGCGGACGCTGCGTCAAGATGACTGGAAGCTCATTCTGAAAGATCAGCCCTGGGTCGAGGAGCAGTTGGCAAAGGGCCAGGCCGTAGGAAACGAGCGGCCCGCCGAAGTGTGGACGCCCGAGCTGTTTCATCTTCGTGAAGACCCCTTCGAGCAACACGACCGTGCCAGCGATGCGCCCGAGAAGGCGGCGGCCATGAAAGAGTTGCTGAGACTGCATTACGAATCGCTCGGCGTCAGCCTCTTCCATGCCATCCCGCCGAACGAATTCCAAGAAGAGCAAGAGGCGCCGGCGCCCGTCGAAGGGGCTGAAGAATTGCAAGCCATAGGATATTTGTAAGCGGCGTGCAAGCATGACTTGTCAGCGCTTTGCTTGGGTGATTCGGAGCGTGCACCTCCATATTCACAAGGACCGAACCGCATGATAGCTTCTGGCCAACCCTCTCTCTTGCACCTTCACATAGCGCTGGTAGCCGTCCTTGCGGCTGCCTCGGGCGGTTGCGGCTCTTCCGAAAGAGTGCCTCCCCCGCCCATGACCGAGGCTTTGCCCGATCTCGCCCCAATCGCTCCGAACGGCACGACATTCGAACGGCTGTCGCCCGCCGCTGGGGTGCGCATGACGTATGCGCAAGCGGAACTCGAGCGCCGCCCCGTGCTCGGCTTGCCGGCCTTCAAACGCAGCGTCGTCTACATTCCCGCCGGCGGCTCCGTGCCCTTCGCCGAAATCGCCCCGCCAGCATCCGAACTGAGTCCGGAGTGCATTGGCATTCAATTCTGGCCGGTCTCCGACGAACTCGGACGGGAAGAGCAAAGGCAAGATCTCGTGCCCGTGTTCGTTCCGCTGCAACGTACGGCAGAGGGGCAATGGGACGCGCCGGAATTCGTGACGCTAAGCACCGAAGATTACGAGGTGAAGGCGGTCGTGCGCGCCAAAGAGGTTTTGCCCGGCCCGGTTCGCGTCTCGATGGCGCCGTTCGAGCCCGGCGAAGCGCAAGAGATGACCGTAGGCATTGGACTGGATGCGTTCGAGGATCAGCCGCATGATGTGTTGCTGCAAATCATGGCCCGCGGTGCTGCATCTGCGGAACCCATTGCCGAGCGCCTGATCTCAGCAGCCCAGCTCGGGGATGGTTGGGAGGATGTTTCGTTGCCGCTCGGCCATGACCACGGCAGTGCCCTTGCGATCGACATGGTGGCGCAACTGGCCGGACTCGACCATGATGGCGTGGACCGTGCATCGAAGCCGCGCGTTTACTTGAGCGAGCCGTTCGTCCTGCCCGCGGAGACCGAACCTCCCAACGGCCCCAACGTGATCTTCATCAGCCTCGATACCTTGCGCGCCGACCGGACCGGGTTTATGGGCTACGAACGGGATACCTCGCCTGTGCTCGATGAGCGCGTGCAAAGCGGCACGGTGTTTGATCAGGCAGTTGCAAACAACAGTTGGACGTTCCCCTCGCATGCCAGCATCTTCACCGGGTTGCATCCCATGCGGCACGGGGCCGGCACGATGGCCGCTGGATGGCGCCTGCGAGATGAGCTTCAAACCCTGCCGGAAATCGCGCGGGAGGAGGGGTACCGCGTTGCGGCGTTCACCGAAGGGACCGCGCTCGTCGGCCGCGATGGCTGGGATCAAGGCTACGACAGATACCACGACGGCTGGGAATTCCGCTATCCCGGCGGTTATGCCGAAAAGACCTTCGCCCTCGCCCGGCAATGGCTGCAACGGCACCGGGGACTCCCCTTCTTCCTCTTCATCCATACCTATGAAGTGCACGACCCGTATCATCCGCCCCGCGATGCCGTGTTGCGCTTCCGGCCCGATGAGCCGAGTGCCTTTCCCTATCCAAATCCCTACACGATAACGGGGCCGAATGAAAAGCAGCGCGCCCAAGATTATTACGATGCCGAGATCTTTCACCTCGATCGCCTCTTGGGAGAACTGTTCGCCCACTTCGATGAACTCGAGATTTGGAACGACACGCTTGTCGTGCTTTTTTCGGACCACGGCGAACAATTCTGGGAACACGGCCAATGGGGCCATGGGAAGACCCTGTACGGTGAAGAGGTGCGCGTGCCGCTCGTGGTGTGGCTGCCTGGAGACAAGCGCGGTCCGGCGCGGGTCGAGCAGCCGGTTTCGCTCATCGACCTGTTCGCCACCACGCTTGCCGCCATCGCACCTGACCGCGAAGCCCCCGCTTCGTCGCATAGCCTGTGGCCCTTGCTCGAGCCGGGCAGCAGCAGCGCGCAATACCGCCGCCCGTTTCTCACGGCAAGCCTGCTCCAGCATGACCGAACCGTATGGCGCTCGCAGAAGCAGATCGTCAATTGGCACTGGCATGCCATCCGGCAGGACCCGTGGAAGTTGGTCATGAATGATCAGGAGTGGGTCGAAACCGAGATTGAAGCGGGCCGCTTACATCCTGACCAGCGCCCGGAAGAAGCGTGGCAGGTTCAACTCTTCAATCTGACGGAGGATCCCGGCGAGTTGAATGATTTGTCAGCCGTGGAGCCGGAGCGCGCCAGGAAATTGCGGGCTCTGCTCGAAGCCTACTTAGCAGAGCAAGGCGCCGCGCTGAACACCATCTATCTCCCCGAAGACTTTGGCGAGGAAAAGCAGACGCCCGATACCATTGAAGGCGCCGAGCATCTCGAGGCCATCGGCTATTTATAGAGCCAGGACTGGAAGTGCGGGCGGCTACTTGCCCACGGCCTGCGAAGCAGTTATCCGCGGTTTCGCGGGCGCATCGTTTCGGAGCGCGGCGGCGGCTGCATTGTGGTGCATCCACCCGGCGCGGAAGGCACGCCGCACCGCATGCCATGTAGTGAGCAGGCCGGGGTATCCGCCAAGCCGGAACACGGGGCCATGCTTGCGCCAAATCGCGATGACCGCGCCCGCCAGCAGCGCTTCATGGAGCGCCCGTTCCAAATAGCGCGATGCCAACGGGCGCCGGCAGCGCAGCTTTGCCAGCGTTTGCAGTTGAAAGCGCACGTGATGCGCCTCATC
>CAZLBS010000450.1:0-3647 GCA_964557505.1 uncultured Nitrospiraceae bacterium
CCATCTCTTCCATGACCATGATATGCGGGACCGATTGAATGAATTCGTGTTCGGCCCGGCGGGCGGCACGCAGATCCTGCTCCGCGTCTGCCGTAGGTTCGTGCCCATGAGCCAGATAGAACCCTCGAAGCAGTCCAACCTCATTCTCCGCGCGCGCCCACGCGATCGCGTCCTCGACGGAGCGCAGATTCGCCAACGCATGCATCTCTAATTGGGTCGCCTCGTGATTGAAGACATGGACCTCATCAGCGCGGCCATTCACGAAGCCATTGTCGCGGAATCGCGCCCCCAGCTTGAGCGGCGGCTCATCGCCTTCATAAGTAATGGTGCGCGTGAGGCCATCGCGAATGACCTTGGTGTCAACCGGCTCGCCATCGACATACAAACACACGCCCTCAGCGCGGCTGCTGCCGTCATAGGTCACGCCAATATGAACCCATTCATCTGCAGGCAACGCGCTTATGGCCTGCACGCGGATTGCGTCTCCCGGCCAGAAATGCACAAGACTAACGCACGGCTTGCCATCAAGCAGCAACAACTCGTAGCCGCGGCTCGCCGCGTCGGTCGATGCCTTGCTGCGGTGCATTACTGTCATGCGAGGCCGGTGCTCAGGAACCTTTATCCACAGAGCGAGAGAAAACGGATCGGTGCGCTCGAAGACGGGGAGCTGGTCCGTGTAAACCGAGTTTTCGCCGGTGAATTCAAAGCCATTCCCCTGGCGGCCTTCGGCGGCGCGTGGCGTCAATTCGGTTTGGCCTGGCGAATCTTGCGCCGCGGCATTTCGCGTGGCGCCGTCCTCCAAGCTTTCCAGCGGCCAGTGCAGCAGCGGCTTCGGCGCAAGGGTTTCGTGTGCATCGCCCGCAAGCCACGCGGCGAACGCATCGCCGGCAGATTCCTGTACACGAAGGAGCCGCTCCTCACGTGCATGGATGCGCTGCTTGAGCCGCTCATGGCGCACGCGCTGACCTTCTTGATAAACAGGCATGTTCGGCGTAGGCGCGGTTCTGGTGAAGTGCGAGTAAAGGCCCGATTCATCGATGTCGTCGAAAAAGGCCGTGAGCGCGAAGTAGTCTTGCTGCGATATGGGGTCGTACTTGTGATCGTGACAGCGCGCACACTGCATCGTCATGCCGAGAAACGCAGTGCCGAAGGTCTCCGTGCGGTCCGCGACGTATTCGATCCGGAACTCTTCGTTAATGCTGCCCCCTTCGTTCGTCTGCCGGTGCAGGCGATTGAAGGCAGTCGCAAGGCGCTGGTCCTGGGTTGCATCCGGCAGCAAGTCGCCCGCCAATTGCTCGGTGATGAACTGGTCATACGGCATGTCCTGGGCGAAAGCTTGGATGACCCAATCGCGCCAGGGCCAAACGTCATTCTCGACATCGGCCTGATACCCGAACGTGTCGGCATAGCGCGCGACATCGAGCCAATCCATGGCCATCCGCTCGGCATATGCCTGCGACTCGAGCAGCACATCCACAGCATTGGCGAAGGCTTGCGGCGAATCATCGGCTAGAAACGCAGCGATGACATCGCCAGCGGGGGGAAGCCCCGTCAGGTCGAGTGCAGCCCGCCGCATCAGGGTCGTCTTATCTGCCGGCGGAGAAGGAGCTAGCCCCTCCCGTCGAAGCCGCTCGAGCACGAACGCATCGATGGGATTCTGTATCCATTGCTTCGCGTCGCTGGGGCTGGGAACTTCGACATCCGCGATCGGCACAAACGACCAGTGCGGCTCATACTCCGCGCCAGATGCTATCCACGCGGCGAGCTTGGCCTTTTCGTCCTCACTTAGGGAAACCTTGAATTCGGGCGGGGGCATTTGGTCCAGTGGGTCATCAGTCAGGATGCGCGCTACGAGACGGCTCCGCTCTGGCGAACCCGGCACGATGGCTCCTGCGCGCGTCGCATCCTCAAAGCGGTCGAGCCTGAGGTTCGCCTGGCGCGCGGCGGCATCGGGACCATGACAGGCGAAACACTTATCCGAAAGGATCGGACGGATATCGCGATTGAAAGACAACTCTTCGGCGGCCGCAGGCCCGAGAAAGCCGGCCGCCAACATGAGCGATATTGCCGCCCAAGATTTCCATGACGCTCCCATCAAGGCATAGTAAAGCAGCAAATGCACGCGGTACAAGCACTTTCGCATGGGCTGAGCCTAAACGCGCACATCGATTCTGCCACCCCATGCCAGTTCCTCAGGTCGGCCTTTTGCGTTGCAGGCTGTACCTGCATGAATGCCAGGCCGTGATGCAGCGATTGCATCACTCCCCACCGCTTACGATAAGGTCCCCGTTGGACGGAAAACGTTTGAGCAAAAAATGAGGCGGCTTCTGATGGAACTTATGCGGTATAAACCAATAGCAAAGGATTCGGGCGAAAAGGTTGTATTTCTCATTTTGGACGGCCTTGGCGGATTGCCCTATCCACCACACGGGCAGACAGCACTCGAGCGTGCGAACTGCCCAAATCTCGATGCGTTGGCGGCAGAAAGCATCTGTGGCTTGCATGAACCTGCTGGACCTGGGGTGACGCCTGGAAGCGGCCCCGCGCATCTCGCCTTGTTTGGATATGACCCGCATGCGTTTCAGGTCGGGCGTGGTGTTTTATCGGCTTTGGGCGTTGGGTTCGAGTTGCAGCCTGGTGATGTTGCCGCGCGGGGAAATTTCTGCACCGTCGATTCGAATGGTGTTGTGACCGATCGGCGCGCTGGGCGTATCAGCGATGAGGAAAACCGGCGGCGCGCCGAATGCCTGCGCGGCATTTCCATTCCTGGGGCAGAAGTGTTTGTCGAAACCATTAAGGAGCACCGCTTCTTGCTGGTGCTGCGCGGGCCCAAACTCGGAGCGGACGTGTCCGATACAGACCCAGGCGCTACGGGCATAGAGCCGCTCGAGCCGGCTGCCGCTAACGAAGCATCCCAGCTGACGGCGGAAGCGGCTGGCGCTTTTGTCCGCGAAGCGCAATCACGGCTCGCGGAAATGGCGCCAGCCAACATGGTGCTCCTGCGCGGCTTCGCCCAATTGCCGGAGTGGCCAGGCTTGCCCGAACGCTTCGGCATACGCTGTGCAGCGATTGCTGCCTATCCCATGTACTGCGGCGTAGCCACCCTTGGCGGCATGGATGCCTATGCGGTGGAAGAATCCATGGAGGCAAAGTTGGCGAAGCTCGACGAGCTATGGAATGCCTATGACTTCTTCTTCATTCACATCAAGAAGACCGATAGCGCCGCGGAAGATGGCGACTTCGAATCGAAAGCACAGGCGATCACGGACGTGGATGCGTTCGTTCCACGGCTTCTCGAGAAGCAACCGGGCGCGCTCGTGATCACAGGCGACCATTCCACACCCGCGCTCATGAAGGCGCATAGCTGGCATCCTGTACCTACGCTCCTGTGGTCGCCCCGCTGCCGTCCGGATGGCGTGGCCACCTTTACGGAACAGTCCTGCCTTGCAGGCGGGTTAGGCCCACGCATAGAAACGACACGCCTGCTTCCGCTCGCACTCGCGCACGCCGGACGCTTCAAAAAGTTTGGGGCTTAGCTCGCTGGACCTGCCGTTGACGTTGCCGCGAAGCGGGCCTAATTCAAGTAGGCGCACCACTGCTGTCCTAAACACATCTCCTTGTGGTGCGTGATGGTCTGAATTGCTCGA
>CAZLBS010000451.1:0-3646 GCA_964557505.1 uncultured Nitrospiraceae bacterium
GCCAAGAGCCGGGCTTCATCAATCGCCAGCCGCGCCGCGTGGCGTGCGCCACTCAGCACGGCATCCTCTGGCTGCGTGCCTCGTTCGAAATGATGCCCGACGATGCCATAGATGATGAAGTTGTTGGGCAGCACGCCGACCGCACGCGCGAGGCGAATGGCCTCCCCAATGCTGAAGGCATGCGACGAACCGGGCGTGAATCCACAGGGAAGCTTCTCACGCCGTGCATCCATGCGAATGACCGTTCCCGCCGCGGCATCGGCATGCACGGCATCCAGCAAGATGACGTCTTGCCAGGGTTCCCAGAGGAGAACGAGCGAAGCGCCGTCGGCGCTGTGCTCGATCACGGTGACCTCGGCGGGGCATGCGGCGAAGACCTCGCGCGCTGCCAACAGGCCTGCGGAATCGTCGCCCCGCCAAGGATTGCCGATGCCGATAACCAGGATGCGCGCGTCGTCTTCGTACACAATGCCCTCGTTTCTACCGCCCTTGTTGGCCCTTGGCCATTCCATCATCTGCCATGAACGGTCACGTCCAGAAAATGGCACGAACAAGAGATGCACGGGTCGTAATTGCGAATGGCCTGCTCGCAGCGCCAGGTCAATTCCTCGCCGGGTGCGTCGAGGTACATGGGCGCCAATGCGGCCAGGTCTTCTTCTATGGTCAATTGATTCTGCGCGGTCGGCGGAGCAATGCGCGCTTCCTGAATCACGCCGTCTTCATCGATCGCATAGCGGTGCAGGCAAATGCCGCGTGGCGCTTCGCTGCAGCCGAACCCTTGGCCGGCTTTCGGCACCGCGTCTACCGAGGCGCATTCCGGACGCTGATAGCTCCGAATAATGGTTTCCGCCTCACATACAGCATACATCACCTCGAGGCCGCGTGCCAAGAGGCTTTTGAATGGATTGCGCAGCGGAGGTTCGAGGCCGGCCTTTTTCGCCAGGGCATGGCATTCCGGATGCAACTGTTCGTAGTTGAGGTTGATGCGTGCCAGCGGGCCCACGTGATACGCGCCACGGCCCTTGACCACGCTTTGCAACGACGTGCTCCGCTTGACGTGAATTTCTTCGAATGTATCAAAGAACGCTTCGATGGGGATGTCGATGCCTTTACTGGATACAATCCGCCCTTCGGTGATGGCATATTCGTCTGGATGACGCATGGCGACGAATTCGTAGTCGCGCTCGAAGGCTGGATAGTCCAAGCCCGCGAGCACCTCGGCCAACTCAGCGACGGCGTCTTTGGCCCAGCCCAATTCAGGAAGGAACGCGGCGAGTTCCTCTTCATCGGGCGTCTGCCACAAGCCTCCGGCACGCATGCTGATGGGGTGTATCTCGCGCCCGCCGAGGCAGGTCATCAAGTCGTTGCCCAGCTTCTTGATGCGCAGCGCCTTCTTGACCACTTCGGGATGATCTTCGGCCATCTGGATGGCATCTTGATAGCCGAGGAAATCAGGCAGGTGCAGCATGGCCATGTGCAGGATGTGGCTCTCGATCCACTCCCCGCAATAGAGGAGCCGTCTCAGGGCACGCACCTGCGGGTGGATGGTAATGCCCGCAATGCTTTCCATAGCGGCGCAGGCGCTTGACTGGTACGCCACGGGGCAGATGCCGCAGATGCGGGCGGTAATGTCGGGGGCCTCGGTCCAGCGGCGGCCCCGCAGAAAGGCCTCGAAGAAGCGCGGCGGCTCGAAGATGCGGAGATCGGCCTTGACGACCTTGCCCCCGCGCACACGGAGATCGAGCGCGCCTTCGCCTTCTACACGGGCAATATAGTCGACCTTAACGGTGCGCGAGCGTGGCTTCTTCGTGTTCCCGTTCGGCTTGTTCGTCGCGCTCATTGGAAACCTCCTCCCGCCGGAATGGATCGGCGTAGGCGTTGTAGGTGCGGTAGGCCCGGGTGATGTCATCTCTTGAAATGCCCAAGCGGCGCCAAGCGGTGTTCAAGGCCTCAGGATGGCAGCTTTCGGCTGGGCCATAGCAGCCATAGCAGCCCCGGTTGTAGCGCGGGCAGATGGCGCCGCAGCCGGCTTGCGTCACCGGGCCGAGGCACGGTTCTCCGCGGCTCGCCATGACGCAGGGGACGCCCGCACGCTTGCATTCCACGCACACACTGTAGGTTGGAATGTTGGGCTTGCGGCCATGGATATAGGCGTTCAGCACTTCGACCAGGTGGTACTTGTTAATGGGACAGCCACGCAGCTCGAAGTCGACGTAGACATGTTGCCGGATGGGCGTGGATTGCCGGAGCGTATCGAGGTATTCCGGATGCGCGTAGACATACTGGCTGTACTCGGCGACATCGGCAAAGTTTCGCAACGACTGAATGCCGCCGGCCGTGGCGCAGGCGCCAATGGCGATGAGCACTTTCGACTGGCGGCGAATCTTTTGAATGCGTTCGGCGTCATGGGGCGTGGTCACGCTGCCCTCGACGAGTGAGATGTCGTAGGGACCTTTGCGGACGGCACGCGTTGCCTCGGGGAAGTAGGCGATTTCGATTGCGCCAGCCACCGCCAGCAGTTCGTCTTCGCAATCGAGCAAGCTCAATTGGCACCCGTCGCAGGAGGCGAACTTCCAAACGGCGATTTTTGGTTTCTTGGCCTGGCGGCCATTGTCGCGTGCCATGGCTACAACTCCCGGACGGACAGCATGGCTTCAACATCGCTGAAGCGGAAGACCGGACCGTCTTTGCAGATGAACTTCGGCCCCCATTGGCAGTGCCCGCAGAAGCCAGCAGCGCATTTCATGTTGCGTTCCATGCTGAGATAGATGTTCGCCTTGCTGATGCCGCGTTTGGCGAGTGCATCGACCGTATGGGTCATCATGACCTCGGGGCCGCAGACGCAGGCGAGCGTGTGATATGGGTCGAACGGTGCGCGCGGGATGAGCGTGGTGACCACGCCCACGTGTCCGCGCCACTTCCCGGTCGCACGATCAACCGTGACCAGGACATCCAGGTCGAACCGGCCGCGCCATTGTTCGAGTTCCTTCTTGTAGAGGACGTCTTCGGGCGTGCGGGTACCGTAAAGGAGCACGATTTTTCCATAGCGTTCGCGATTGGCGATCAGGTGGTAGAGCATGGGCCGCAACGGGGCGAGGCCAATGCCGCCCGCCACGATGACGACGTCCATGTCTTCTGCAAGGTGGACGGGCCAGGCCCCTCCAAACGGTCCGCGCACGCCGATGACATGCCCGGCGCGAAGATGGGCCATGGCCTTCGTGACCGTGCCCACCGCACGCGTGGTGTGCACCAGTGTTTCTGGCGTCGCTGGGTCGCCGCTGATGGATATGGCGCATTCGCCCGTGCCGTAGACATACAGCATGTTGAACTGGCCTGGGGCAAACGCAATGGGTCCGCCCTCCGTCCGGGCGATTTCCAGCGTGAACGTATCTTCCGTTTCACGTTTGACCCGCTGTATGCGGTGTGGCCGCGGCAGCATGATGTCCGGCCCGGCATGACGTACCGTTGAGCTAGGGGTTGCAACCGCCGCCATGGCTACCGCCCTCCTGATTTATGCCCGTAGATGTCGAGCAATTGCATGCGGGCCGATTCGAGGCGTTCGCCGAAGACGCCCGTGAAGCGCTTCAGAAAGGCATAGCCCAGTTCATGGTCGGCCGCGAGCGCAGTCCGGAGACCTTCGGCATCG
>CAZLBS010000452.1:0-3630 GCA_964557505.1 uncultured Nitrospiraceae bacterium
GTCGGGGAGATTGGTGAAGTGCGGCACGCCGTTCTCGTCTTCGTAGATGCGCATGCCGCCGCCGCGGCGGGCATTCAGGGCCGCCTCGCGGCGCCGCAGATTCTCCTCGATGAGACGCGCGCGCCGCTCGGAAGCGGTTTCGTTCAGCTTGCTTGAACCGCTGTCGATGGGCTCCGCATGAGCCACATAGCATGCCGACAGCATCAGCATGCACGCAGCGCTCAGCAGCTGACGGTATCGCCCCATGGGCATGTGCTCTACTCCCGCCCCGTTCTCTACCCGCGGCCGCTGCGTCAACAATATACAAACCATGCGGAAGAAAACAAGACAATTGATGCATGGGCGCTGGGCGGGATGGCTGTCAAGTTGCCTGACTTCGCAGGTCGTGGTACGGTTCGGGCCAACGCTGGGCTGCTGCCTCTCCAGTGGCCTTTCTGCGGTTGTTTCATGCTTGTTTCAGTGGAGTTTCGCCGCTTGTCCGACCTTGCGTTGCATGAACTTTTTGCGGCATCGGGCCGCACCTTGGCCACTGCGGAGTCATGCACAGGCGGCCTGATCGGCCATCGCATTACCAACATCGGCGGCTGCTCGGCCTATTACCTTGGCGGCCTGGTGACGTACAGCAACGAAGCGAAGCAGGCCCTGCTGGGCGTCCCGGAGCGCATGCTGATGGAGCATGGGGCCGTGAGCGAGGCGGTAGCGCGCGTGATGGCCGAGGGCGTGCGCGCGGTTTTTGGTACAGACTACGGCATCGGCGTGACAGGGATTGCGGGGCCCGGCGGCGGCACTGCCGAAAAGCCAGTCGGCCTCGTCTATATCGGGGTAAGCAAGCACGGCCAGACATCGGTCTCCCGTGAGGTCTTCAGCGGCGATCGCCTTTCGGTGAAAGACCAAACGGCCACCCGGGCATTGCACCTGCTGGCCGCAATGATTCAGGAGGATCGAGCATAGGTGAGCGCGGGGTTTTGTCATCTGAGCGTGCATTCGGAGTACAGCGAAACGGGCGGCGCCTGCCGGGTGACCGATATTGTGAGGCGCGCGGCCGAGCTTGGCATGACGGCATGCGCGTTGACCGACCGCGCCACGATGTTCGGCGTCATCGATTTTCAGGAAGCCTGCAAGGGCGCGGACATCAAGCCCATCATTGGCTGCGAGGTGTATGTAGCGCGTGGTGACCGGACCGGCCGGGGCACGCGCGGCGCAGGCGCGGACACCTTGACGCTGCTCTGCGAAACGAACGAGGGGTATGCAAACCTCTGCAAGCTCAGTTCGCTAGCGTTTCTCGAGGGGTATCACGAAAAGCCGCGGGTGGATCATGAGTTGTTGGCGCGGCATGCGGGCGGCCTCATCGCCCTGACCGGCGGACTCGACGGTGAAGTGCCGCGGCTGCTCGCGCTCGGACAGGATACTGAAGCCGAAAAAGCCCTGCGGCGGCTCATCGATATTTTCGGGACGGAGAACCTCGTGATCGAAGTGCAGGCGCATGGGCTCTCCGACGAGCGCGCGATTCAGCCCCAATTGCTGGCACTTGCCGAACGCTTCAATCTCATGGCCGTAGCGTCCAACGACGTGCGCTATGTGCACCGCGAAGACGCAGACGCGCACGAAGTGCTGCTAGCAATTCAGACGCAGCACAAGCTCACCGACGAGCGGCGGGAGCGGCTGCCCGCCAAGAACTATCACTTTGCAACGCCCGATGAAATGCGCGAGAAATTCGCGGATCATCCGGACTTGCTGGCCAACACGGAACGCATCGCCGCGCGGTGCCATGCTGAAATCGAATTGGGCCGGCGGCTGATTCCGGAGTACATCCCGCCCGATGGCAAAACGCAGGAGGGCTATTTGCGCGAGCTTGTGATGGACGGGCTGCGCTGGCGGTATGGCGGCGCTCTCGGGCAAGAGCATCTCGAGCGCGCCGAGCACGAATTGCACATCATCGAGGACATGCAGTTTGTCGACTACTTCCTGGTGGTGTGGGACCTGATTAATTTCGCGAATCAAGCGGGCATTCCAGTGGGGCCCGGACGCGGCTCCGGCGCGGGCAGCCTGGTGGCCTATGCCCTGCGCATTACGAATCTCGATCCGCTGCGCTACAAGTTGCTGTTCGAGCGCTTTCTAAATCCCGAGCGCAAGTCGATGCCCGACTTCGACATCGACTTTTGTTTCGAGCGCCGCGAGGAGATGATTCACTACGTGCGCGAGAAGTATGGCGATTCGAACGTTGCGCAGATCATTACCTTCGGCCGGATGCTTGCGAAGAATGTGATACGCAATGTGGGCCGCGTCATGGACATGCCCTTGCCCGATGTCGACCGCATCGCCAAGCTCGTGCCGGACGAATTGAAGATCACCTTGGAAGCGGCGCAAGCACGCGAGCCTGAACTCAAGAAACGCATCGACGAAGATCCTGATGTCGCGCAATTGTGGGACTACGCCCAGCGCCTGGAGGGCCTTGTCGCAAGCTACGGCACGCATGCGGCCGGCGTGGTGTTGTGCGATAAGCCGCTCATCGATCTTGTGCCGTTGTATCAAGACCCGAAAGGCGAGCGCATCGCGACGCAATTCGAGATGAAGAACGTGGAGGCCGTTGGCCTGCTCAAGATGGACTTCTTGGGCCTCCGCACGTTGACGGTCGTGCACAAGGCCGTCGAACTGGTGCGCATGAACCGCGGCATCGCCATCGATATCGACAACCTCGAGCCCGACGATGCCAATGCCTACGCGCTGCTGCGGTCAGGCAAGACGACGGGCATCTTTCAGTTGGAAAGCACGGGCATGCGCGAGCTGGCCAAGCGCATTGGCCTCGAAAGCCTTGAAGAGATTTGCGCCTTGGTGGCCTTGTACCGGCCCGGGCCGATGAGGCTCAAAGACGACTCCATCAACAACAAGCATCATCCGGAGCAGATCAAATACGCGCATCCGCTGCTCGAGCCAATTCTCAAAGAGACGTACGGCATCGCGCTGTACCAAGAGCAGGTGATGCAGATCGTGCAGTCGGTGGCGGGCTTTTCGCTTGGGCAAGCCGACATTCTGCGCCGTGCCATGGGCAAGAAAAAGAAAGACCTGATGGCCGAGCAAAAGGAGAAGTTCGTCGCGGGCGCCAAGGCCACAAGCGGCATCGGCCGGCCGATGGCCGAAGAACTCTTTGCGACCATCGAGACCTTTGCTGGTTACGGTTTCAACAAAAGCCATAGCATGGCGTATGCCTATGTCGCTTATCAGACGGCGTTTCTCAAGGCCAATTATCCGGTCGAATTCATGGCCGCGTTGCTTACGAGTGAAATGGGCAATCTCGATAAGGTCGCGCAGTATGTGGATGATTGCCGCCGTTTGGGCATCGAGGTGCGCCCGCCCGCCATCAACGGCTCGGACTTCACCTTCACGGTTAAAGAAGGCGTCATATTGTTTGGGCTTGGCGCCATTAAGAATGTGGGCGAAAAGCCGGTCGAAGCCATCGTGGCGGAGCGGCAGGCCAACGGCCCCTTCACCGACATCTTCGATTTGTGCAGCCGCATCGACACGCGGCAGGTGAACCGGCGGAGCTTGGAAAGCCTGAACCGCGCGGGGGCGTTCGAATGCACGGGCTGGTCGCGGGCGCAAGTCGAGCATGTGCTCGATAAGGCCCTGAGC
>CAZLBS010000453.1:0-1955 GCA_964557505.1 uncultured Nitrospiraceae bacterium
GAGGCCCTGCCCATCGGCAATGGCTACATGGGCGTGATGGTCTTCGGCGGCGTGGGCGAGGAGCGGTTGCAATTCACTGAGGAGAGCGTGTGGGCGGGCGGCCCCGGCGCGCACCCGGACTACAACTTCGGCATCCGCGAAGGCGCGCACGAACACCTCGAGGAAGTGCGCCGCCTCATCCGTGAAGGCAAGCACCGCCATGCGCACCGCCTCGCCAATGAAAAGCTCACCGGCATCATCCACAAGGAACCAAACGATCCGCTCGAATTCGGCGATTACGGCGCGCAGCAAACCCTGGGCGATATCTATGTCGCCGTCGGCGACGGCAAGACCGAGGGCTCATGGGGGTACCGCCGTGCGCTCGACCTCGAACAAGGCATCGCCACGGTCGAGTACGTGAAGGAGGGCGTGCAGCATAAGCGCACCTTCTTCGGCAGCTACGATAAGCGCGTCATGGTCTACCACTTCGAGAACGACGCGCCGGAGGGGGTGGACTATGCCGTTAGATTCGAGACGCCGCATGAATATTTGGCTGACCAGGGTACGCATCCTGGGCCTAGCACCAACAATCTTCAGAGCAAGGTCAAAATCGAATCATATAGACGAGTCAAGGACAACGGTTTGTCCGTGGTCAATTCCGTCATCTTGATGAGCGATGGCATTGCGAATCTGCTAGAGGTCCCTGAGTCTTCGGGCCCTCTTGTTAATCCGGCCCCCCTCCTTCCTCAGAAATTCCGGAACGCGAAGGCATTGACGATAGTCCACACGGCAACTACTAACCACACTACTAGTTTTCCTGAATACTCTGAACAAAACTACGCGGTGTCATACGGGCCACCCGGTGAGCGCATCGAGATTCCTAGAGACACGCCAGCGCCCTACGACGCCCTTCTCGATTCAATGGGTCTTACGTTGATGGAGTTCATGGAGGGCCTCGATCCCGTGAATGCGTTCGACGACCTCCTCACCGCTCACCTCAAGGACTACCGCTCGCTTTTCCGCCGCGTACGGCTCGATCTTGGCGGTGAAGACTTGAGCGATTGGCCGGCGGATGAGCGCCTTGCGCGGCTCCACGCAGGCGAGGCCGACCCCGCGCTGGAAGTGCTCCTCTTTCAATACGCGCGCTACCTGATGATTTCAGCGTCGCGGCCCGGGACGATGCCAATGAACTTGCAGGGCAAGTGGAACGACAAGCTCAATCCGCCCTGGGCATGCGATTACCACATGAACATCAACCTGCAAATGCTCTATTGGCCGGCGGAAGTGACCAATCTCGCCGAGTGCCACCTGCCGCTGATGGACTACATGGAGACGCTTGTGGCGCCGGGCCGCCTTGCCGCGCGCGAGCACTTCGGCACGGGCGGCTGGGTCGTGAACACGATGAACAATGCCTACGGCTTCACCGCGCCGGGCTGGGATTTCCCTTGGGGCTGGTTCCCCGGCGGCGCGGCTTGGCTCGCGCAACATGCCTGGGAGCACTATGCCTTCGGACAAGATGAAGGGTATCTGCGCGAGACGGCATATCCGCTCATGAAAGAAGCCGCGCAATTTTGGATGGACTGGCTTGTCGAGGATGAAGACGGCTACCTCGTGTCCATCCCTTCGTATTCGCCAGAGCACGGCGGCATCTCGGGAGGCGCATCGATGGATCACCAAATCGCCTGGGACGTGCTCAACAACTGCATCGAAGCGGCCGCCGTGCTTGGCATCGACGACGAATGGACGCGGGAAGCGAAGCGCGTGCGCGGCCAAATCTTGCCGCCTCAAGTTGGTTCGTGGGGACAGCTTCAGGAGTGGAAGGAAGACGTCGATGATCCCAAGAACAAGCACCGGCACGTGTCGCACCTGTTCGCGCTGCATCCGGGCCGGCAAATCACCGAAGGCACGTTGCTAGACGCCGCACGTACAAGCCTCGAAGCGCGCGGCGATGGCGGCACCGGCTGGTCGCTCGCGTG
>CAZLBS010000453.1:1965-3624 GCA_964557505.1 uncultured Nitrospiraceae bacterium
GCTCTCCGAGTACCTCGCCCTCCTCGAGTACAAACTCCTGCGCCGCTTCATGAGGCCCATCACCAATACCGGCGTCGAGATGATGGACGGCGGCGGCGTCTACAACAATCTCCTCTGCGCACATCCGCCCTACCAGCTCGACGGCAATATGGGCGTTGCCGCCGGCATCGCCGAGATGCTGCTCCAGAGCCATGCGGGCGAGATTGTCCTGCTGCCCGCGTTGCCATCCGCATGGCCTGATGGCCGTGTAGAGGGCTTGCGCGCGCGCGGCGGATTCACCGTTGATATGGAATGGAAAGACGGCGCCTTAGTGGCAGCTGAAGCCTTCAGCGCGGAAGGCGGCGAAGGCACGTTCACGCTTCTCAATCATGCTGCCGAACGCAAGACCGTACGCCTCCGGCTCGAGCCAGGGGAGCGTTTGTCAATCGAGCCCTAGCCGCGGGGCGCGGCCGTGGTTACTGAAGAAGGCTAATCGAAAAGCCGTCGTAGCCCTTGCGGCCGACCGTCTGGATGGCTGTGCTGATGAGATCGTTCTGGCCGTGCAAGAGGGTGCAGAACTGTTGCTGGCCTTGCACCATGGGATCGGCCGTGGAACCGTCGGCAATGGCTCCATTGCGCACGATGTTGTCGCAGATGAGGAGCGCGCCTGCGCGGGCCATTGGCCGAACCAACTCGAAGTACCGCGGATTGTTCTCTTTATCGGCGTCTAGGAAGACGAGGTCGAAGGGCGCCGGAGACGCCGCTTGCAGCGCGGCGAGCACGTCCACGCCCTTGCCCTCGCGCAGGTCGACCTGTTCGGCAATGCCAGCCGTCTCGAAATTGCGCCGGGCAACTTCAGCGTGCTTCGGGTCGTGCTCGATGGTGACGACGCGGCCATGCCCCGGCAGAGCGCGCGCGAGCCAGATGGTGCTGTATCCGCCGAGCGTGCCCACTTCCAGCACACGCTCCGCACGGATGCTCCGCGCCAGGATGTGCAGCAACTTCCCGTGGCATGGCGACACCGCGATGGCGGGCAGCCCCGCCTCCTCGCTCACGCGCAGCACCTCTTCCAAGACGGGATCCCCCGCCGTGAAATGCTGCTCGAAATACGCGTCGACTGCGTGCCAGGTGTCGCTGTTCACAGGAACGGAAATGCTGGAAAGGCCGCGCTAGGCTTGCGCGGCGAAGTGGTGGTTAATCGCGCTCATGATGTCGCCGCGTGTGGCAACGACGGGCTCGACTTGCTGCTGCGTCGCACGTTCCACATCCTCGATGGCGATGAGGTCGAGTGGATTCTCCATGGCCAGGACGAGCGACGTCTCCTTGAGCTGCAGCGGCACGCAATGATGCATCTCGGCCAAGCGGCGGCCGACCTTCTGCAGGGCGGTGTCGCTGATGTCGCCCGCCACCACGCGTACGAAATCGACGCCGCATTGGCATGCGAGCGCCTGCGCCACCACCTCTTCGCTCGCGAATTTCTTTTCAATGAGAATTTCGCCCAGATGGCGGTTCGGCGCCTGCCGTTGCGTTTCGAGGCACTCTTCAAGCTGTTCGCGATTGATCGTGCCCGCTTCCACTAGGATGTCGCCCATCTGCCGTTTCCGGCCCTGTTTGTCGCGGCCTTGTACGCCAAGGGGCGGCGGGATGCCTGGCACGGGTTCTGCGCTCAAGGGGGAGCCG
>CAZLBS010000454.1:0-3613 GCA_964557505.1 uncultured Nitrospiraceae bacterium
GCATCGCCGAAACACGGTGCCAATTGGGCGATCTGGAACATCAGGCGCACGACGACCCGAAAGGCGTGATCCGCGCGCTGGCGAAACTTGAGACGGGTCCCGGTGAAAAAGACTTCGATTTCGGCGGTGCCTTGCACCGGGGCTATGCCCGCATTTTGCTGCAGGTGGAACGTGCTCTGAGCGACCGCCAAGCATCCGGCACGATGGATATGCTCGTCGAGGAATTGCCGCCTCTTAGTCTCTACACGGATCCCGATCCGGCCGGCTTGCCAGACATCGTGCAGGCGGCTCGAAACGGGCCCGAAGATGGGGTGACGTATATGCGCTTTCCGCATGCCTGGTGTTCTCCGCGGCGGCCGCTAAGAGCGCTGGAGGCCTTGCGCCTCATGGGCGAGCGCACCCAACTGGCGGCGGTCTATAACGAACCGGACTGCCTCATGATCCGGAACCCCGTGTTTGCGCGGGCGGCGGAGAAGCTTCGCGCGGGCCTTGAACCGCCCAACGTCGAATACCACCTTCGGACGATCCTCGAAGGTCCTATGGGATTCGGCGAAGCACAACATGTCCGCTCCATGCTGGGCTATGATTTTCTGTGCTATGTGGAGCGTGCGCCATCGAACGGCGAAGTCTAAGCTGCGTTCATTCCAGCATCTGCTGGCCGAGGCGGCTGGCCATCCATTGGGCCGCCGCGGGGCTCAGCCGGTTGACGTAATACACAAGCCATGCTTCCGGCGATACGGGCACGATGGCCCGGTTGGTCTTGATGGCCCGCACAATCGCCGCGGCGACTTTCTCAGGACCGTAGTTGCGCTTGATATAGGCGCGATCGACCCGGTCGCGCAGAGCCTGTTCATTCGCCTCCCCCACCATGCGTGTAGCTTGGATGATGTTTGTGCGAATCATGCCGGGACAAATGCAGGACACGCCGACATTGAATGCGGCCAGGTCTTGCCGGGCCGATTGCGTCAGGCCGAACACGCCAAACTTCGCCGTGCCATATCCCACGATTTTCGGGCCGCCCCAATAGCCGAGCATGGACGAGACGTTGACGATGTGGCCGGGCGCGTCCCGCTGGGCCATGGCCGGCGCAAAGAAATGCAGGCCATAAATGACGCCCCAAAGATTGATGCCGAGGATGCGGTCCCAGTCTTCAAGCGTCATGTCCAAAATGCTGCCGGACATGCCGATCCCCGCGTTGTTGACCAGAATGTCGAGGGCGGGGACTTTCGCGTGGACCTTGCCGGCCAAGTGCTCCATAGCCGCACGGTCAGACACATCCACCTGTTCGCTCATCAGGCAGTGCGTAATGCTGTTGACTTCCTCTTCCACGCTGCGGAGGCGTTCTTCATGGATATCGCACAGGATGAGGTTGGCGCCTTCCCGTGCCAAGGCAAGCGCTGTTGCGCGCCCGATGCCGCTGCCCGCTCCGGTGACCAGCCCCGCTTTTCCCGCAATGTGCCGCATGCTTGCTCTCCTGCCGCGTGCGCGTCCTTATGGCACGGCCGCGCTGCTGGGCTCAACCGCCGCTGACGGCAGCCGCCAAACGTCGAACGGGCCGGCCGGCGCCCGCGGCTCGCCATAAGTCTCCATGGCGGCGCGCAGCGCCCGCCACGAGTCTTCGAAATAGGGATTCGGCACGCTGCGCCGCAGCATCACAACATCCGGTGAAGCGGCTAGCAGCGTATCTATGTAGTGTAGTAATTGCTCCACAAAAAGTAAATTGTAGTACCCGCCGATGTCGCGTCCCCATGGCGGCACGTCCGCGGCGAGGTAATAGATCGTGGCGGTGTGGTCGATCAGGGCGATGCGCTTCCCCTGCGCGTGGAGGCCGCGCATGCGGGCGGCAGCATCGTGGAAGGCGGCTATCCGGGGTGCTTGCTCGTCTGGCAGCCCGCAAATCTCACCAGCTTCCGGCAGCAGACACTGGTGTTGCTCTGGCGGTCCCTTGACCAAAATGCGCAGCGCTGATGGATACTCCTCGAAAGCAGGACTCGCGGCAATGAAAGCCAACAGCCCCGATGATGCGAGAATCGGAACGGCCCGCGCGCAGGCTTCAAAGAGCATGCGCGTCACCGGCGCGGCCGCGTGCTGCTGGCGGCTCACCTTCCAGGCCCGCAGGGCCCACCACGCAAGAAAGGCGGCCAGCACGCACAGCGGTACCGCGCCATGGTAAAGGTTGTTGGGCAGGGTGCGGTAAACAAAGTAGGTAAGCCGGCCGAGCCCATAGAGCCCGAGCAAGCCTGCGACAACATAGACCCCGGCATACGGACGGAGCAGCGCTTTGGTCAGTGCCGCGCCGATTCCCAAGAAGGCAAGCCCTATCAGGAGCATAAACGCAGCGACATCCGCGATGCTCAGCCGCGACAGAAAATACATGGCGCCCATGCCCATGCCGCTATAGGTGCTGACGGCCTCCAGCCAGCCCGCCCAAAACGCCGCGGGCTGCGTCATCAGCGTGCCGCGGCTCGCCGCAAGCAAGAGCATGGCAAGGACGCCCCCATAAGCCAGCACCGCAGCGCCAAGGCGCACGGCGCGATTCGCGCGCGGGCCTGCGTTGGGCGCAGGTTTGGGCCAGAGCAGGTAATAGGCCGCGTACACGCTCCACGTAATGGTCAGCCCGATACCGGTTTCGGTAAACATGAACACGGCCATGCCAGCCGCGGCCCCGGATAAGACGAGCCAGTACGTCCGTCCTGTCTTCGCGTGCAGGGCCAATAATATGAATAGCCACACGTCCAAGGGCGCCCGAAGAATGCTCGTGCTAGGCCATTGCCACGCCGTTGCGAGGCGCAGTTCACTCCACATGGGGGAGAAGATGGTAAAGGCGAGCGCAGCGCACATTGCCGTCAGGCCCCACCAGCGGCTGCCTGTGAGCAACCAGCCCAGCAAGCAGACCCCGGCGTAGTAAAGCGCGGCATAGGCAATGGCAGCATGGATGACCCATTGATGGGAAAGTGGATAGACCATGTCCAGCATTGCGGCGATGAACGGCCAGCCGAGGCCATAGAGGCTGAAGGCCTCCGTACCGAGCGCGGCCCCATGGATGTATTGCGTTGCCGGCCCGAGCGCAAAGTAATCCCAATGAAGAAATTCTTCCCGCAGGAAGATGCGCCCCGCCAGATTGGATTGCCAAGGGACGTAGACCAGCAGCGTAACGCCCGCAAACGCGGCGCCCCCGAAGGCAACGCGCAGCACGTTGCGCCACCGGCGGCTTAGGCAAAGGAGCGCGGCGATGCTTCTTGGAAACAGCGATGCCGCCCCGGCTGCCGCGAGCGCCGCAACCGGCGCCGCAAGGAGTACGGCCAGTTCGAGCAGGGTCAGCTCCCACCGGTTGTAGGCGCTTCGCCGGACGCCTTCACACCCCATGAGCCATGCGCCAACCGATGCCAGCGCGATCGCCATGCGGGCAATTGCCGCCCGCATTTCATCCGCGGGCGCTGCGTTCGAAGAATTCGGCTGATTTGTTGTCTGGCATAGGCGCCGGGCGTGCAGATGTCCCCCGCAACTGAAGACCGTCAGCCATGCCAGCAACGCCGCGCATCCAGCTGCGTACGCCGTAAGATCGTATTCGGGGTGGAGCATGACTTGGCCCATGGTGGTCATGCTTGCCGGC
>CAZLBS010000455.1:0-3605 GCA_964557505.1 uncultured Nitrospiraceae bacterium
CAAAATGGCCGCACCGACAAAGGGTATCAGCGCTGGCTTGGTCCCCGGCTTGCGGCATGGACGGGATTTCCCCTCAGCGTCACCGGCCTGGCCCGCCGGAACGGCATCCCCATTTATTACCTGAGCGATATGCGAGAAGAAGAACTCGCCCCGCTGCGCGCCCTCGAGCCAGACCTTATCCTCGTCGGCGGCTTCAGCATCATCTTCAAGGAGCCTATTCTCGAGCTTCCCCGAATTGGCTGCCTCAATACGCACTCCTCATTGCTGCCGCGGCACCGGGGGCCAAACCCATTTACCGCGGCCATCATGGCGGGAGATGACGAAACCGGCGTGACGTTCCATAAGATGGAAACCGGCATCGACACGGGCGACATCATTTTGCAAGTGGCCTGCAGCATCGAACCGTCGGAAACCGCCGCGACGCTTTATGCCAAGACTTCGGACCTGGCCGGGCAGCACGTGGTCGAAGCCCTGGATTACATCGAAGAACATGGGCTTGCCGGCACGCCGCAAGACCATGACGCGGCAACCTATGATAAGAAGTTGAAAGACGAGGAACTCTTCATCGACTGGAGCAAACCCGCTGCCGAAATCGAGCGATTCGTCCGCGCCTGCTATCCGTTCAACATGGCGCGTTTCCGGTACGGCGGCAGCGAAGTCCGCATCGCGCTGTGCGGCGTCATCTCCAAAAGCTCAGACGCCGAGCCAGGCGCCATCGTCTCGACGCATCCGCGCCTGCACATTGCCACCGGCGAGGGCCTCATCGAGTTGAAGCTATGCCTCACAACCAAACCCTTTCTCTGGACCTGGCCCCGCATTGGCGCCCGCCCGCCCGCCGGGGGCCGGCTGACATAATGCGGCAGAGATGAGTTGCGTCTCGTCCATCGACCACGTGGAAGCCATGATAAGGACTTCAACGCATGCCTCCCGACATGAAGCCGCCCAATAGGGTCGACGCCCGTCCGGAAGATGTTGTCATTCGCCCGTATCGCGAAGAAGACGAGGCTGAATGGATGCGCGTGCATGCCATCATTCTGAGCCTGTCGCACGCCTGGAACTACACCATTCAAGACCGGCCCACGTACCCGAAGCATGCCTCGACCTGCCTGGTGGCCGAGGTGCATGGGCGCATTGCCGGGCTGATGGACGTGCAATACGACAACGAGCCCGGGGAAATCTGCTTTCTGAAGGACAGCCGTGGCGGCTACGTATTGGAATTTGGCCGCCTGCCCGAATACGGCAGCATTCAAATCGGCGAGAAACTCACTGAGGCAGCCAAACACGACGCCCGCGCGAAGGGCATTCACCGGCTTGAGTATTGGACGCAAGAGCGCCGTGCCCAGCGCTATTATCTGCGTCAAGGCATGAAAGAAATCGGGCGCCACTACCGCTTCCGCATGAAGCCCCCGCCAGACGTCAGCGAATCCTTGCGGCTGGCCTGCATCGGCGCCGAGTACATCTATGCCGCCTGCCTTCCCGAAGAATGGCCGCTGATCAAAACGAAATACGACATCATCACTGATCCGCCCCTAGAGCCCCATCTATGCATTGGCTACGAGGTCCGGTTCTAGGCGGGGAACGCAAGCGCTTCCCATCGCCCGCCGCTTGCCGCGGTTGTGCCATTCGCATCTCCGGCGGCGAACCACATCTTCCCGTCTGTGGGATTCGCTACGGCGGAGTAGATGGTCTTGAGCCATTGGGGGCGCCGCATTTCGATGCGCGGGTCGGCAAGGAGGTGCATGAGATCGTGCGGCCCATGTGCAGGAGGCTGCTCGCTGAGGCGGGCACGGAGGCCGCAATAACGGGCAATCGTGCTGCCTTCGCAGGAGCGCTGGGCGCGTTCAGGAGGGATCTCCTTGCTGAGCGTCTGGTTGGTGGCGTACAGCGGCTCGGCAGGGTCGAAGTTGTATCGCACATGGCTGGCCTTGGTGCATTCGAATATGGCGGCTTCACGCGTTTTGCCATCGGCGGCAAACACGAGGACGCCCCGGTCGCGTCCGGTCTCTTCGATGTAGTGCTCGAGGTCGTCAAGTGAGGCGCAGATTTCCAATGCCTCGCGGGCCCAAAAGAGCCAACTGATGCACGTGCGGTCACGTGGGGGATCATCGAGCGCGGCCAGCGTATGCAAGTGCAGCCAGAGGCGCTCTGCATTCATGCCAGTGTCCACGTCGATATCCCCGCGAATGCCCAGTCCCATGACCGGGATGCGCCTCGGGGTGGCGTGAATGACCGCCGCCGTGCCGCGCATAAGTGTGGGGGTAAGCCAGTCGCAATTGCGCGCGATCCAAGGGTTGCCGTCGTGCAGGTTGGCGATCACGCCGGAGCACATGGGCCCCCCGCCCGCTGGGAGTTCGTGGTCGCCAGGGAGCGGCTCGGGGTCCGCCGCGGGATTGAATGCGCGTTCGGCGTCATGAACGGTCTGCATGCGTGTCGGCCGGGCAATGTCGGCATACAGAAACTCAGCCACGCTGGCCAGCGTGGCGCCCGCGCCCACGGCCATGCCGTCCATTTCTTCGACGAAGTGAGCGGGCAGCCGCTCAATCCATCGCTGCGCTTGACGCGAAAGATCTCGCCGCGTGCAGCGGTTCAGCCCGCAGAGGAGTCCGGTATAGCGCTCGATGAAGCCGGGGGATAGAATGTCGGTCAAGAGGCGGCCATGCTGCACCCCCGCCTCGCCTGGCGCGCCCATGAGCTGATAGGTTGGCAAGCGGCTCATGAGCGGGCTCGTTGACAGGCGGGCCTAGGCTGCATAGAGTGTCCCCCGGCACGCACCATTAAAGACATCGCTGGATGAAGAGGAACGGCAGTCATTATGAGTTCAAAAGCCATGAATGTGTTGGGAACGCCTTTGGAGACCTGCTGCACCGATCCGATGACAGGATTTTACCGCGACGGCTGCTGCAATACGGGCAGCGAGGATCTCGGCCTGCATGTCGTGTGCGCCCAAATGACCGAGGACTTTCTCGCATTCACCCAAGATCAAGGCAACGATCTGTCAACGCCCCGGCCGGAGTTTGGCTTCCCGGGCTTGAAGCCGGGCGATCGCTGGTGCCTGTGCGCCGCCCGCTGGAAGGAAGCATTCGAGGCCGGCTGCGCGCCGCCCGTCGTGCTCGAAGCAACCCATATCAGCGCCGTCGAGTTCATCAATCTTGCCGATTTGCAGCGCCACGCGGTCTCTTCCAGTCCGTAACCAGCGGGCTGTCAGCAGGTTGACACCTTTCCAGATTCTCTGCTAACCTTTCATCTTACGCTGCCGTTCGCGGCAGCGCTTTTTTTGAATGGGCGCAGCGTCCTGGCGAGGGCTGGCGTAGCTCAGTTGGCTAGAGCAGCTGACTTGTAATCAGCAGGTCATGGGTTCGAATCCCTTCGCCAGCTCCATCAAGGCGTCCCATTCAACGGCGATGACACCCCAGGGACGGAGGGTTGCCCGAGTGGCTAAAGGGGGCGGGCTGTAAACCCGCTGGCTTACGCCTACGTTGGTTCGAATCCAACACCCTCCACCATTTGCGCCACGCAATGGGGTCGACTTGCACGGTGAGCAGTGCGAATTGCGATGCGGGAATAGCTCAGTTGGCTAGAGCATCAGCCTTCCAAGCTGAGGGTCG
>CAZLBS010000456.1:0-3594 GCA_964557505.1 uncultured Nitrospiraceae bacterium
TCGAGCAGAAGATGGACAAAGGCGAGGTGCTGAGCATCCTCGGCGATCCCGACAGCATTCAGTATGGCGAGTTCACAGAACTGTGGACTTATGACTACACGAACGGCGCACAGGGCCAGGTGATCTTCCGGCGCACAGGGGTGGAGTTATTTTTCGGCGTGCATGAGGTGCGCGCACCCTAACGGACTCTGCTACTTCGCAAGCGAGCGCAGGGCGGCCCGCACGTAGTCTTCGTCGCGTGCCTCCGAGCCCAATTCCGAGCGCGCGGCGCTGGCGGCTTTCTTGGCTTCGGCGAGCGTGCAGCCGAGCGCGCACAGCGCCTCGACGACATCGTCTGCCGGGGCGGCTTCAGTCTCCGCTTCCCCAAGGATTTCGCTGAGTTCTGCGTCCTGCCCCATGCGCGTCTTCATTTCAAGCACGATTCGCTGCGCGGTCTTCTTGCCGACGCCCGGCACTTTGTTGAAGGCGCTGACGTCGCTCTCGGACACGGCCTTGGCAAGGCCGCGCACGCCCAGGCTCGAGAGGACAGCCAAAGCCACCTTCGGTCCGATTCCGCTGATTCCCAGGAGCAATTGAAACACGGCTTTCTCCTCTTCGCGGAGAAAGCCGAAAATGGTGAACTGATCCTCGCGGATGTAGCAGTAGGTGAGCAGGGTCGCCTCGGCGCCCGTGCGCAGGGTGCGGTGGACGCTTTCCGGCACGTGCACGAAATATCCCACGCCGTTGACATCGAGTGCGATGGCCCCAGGCGGCTTCAGCGCAACGGCGCCGCGCAGGAAAGCAAACACAGACCGGGCTGCCCTTGCGGTCTAGGCAGTCTTGTGTGCGCCGAGCAATTCGTCGTAAGCGGCGCGCACGCGATCCCAGGATTCCGGCAGCAACTCGACGCCCATATGCTGGACGAGTTCGGCCCCCAGGATGGAGCCCATGCGTCCGCAGGCCTCGAGCGGCAAGCCATTCAGGTAGCCGTAGAGAAAGCCCGCTGCCCACATGTCGCCCGCGCCGGTCGTGTCGATGACTTTGTCGACCTTCATCGCGCGCACCCGCGTCTGCTCGCCGCCGTGCTTGAGCAAGGCCCCTTCCGCCCCAAGCTTCACGGCCGCTACGTTGCAGCACGTGCCCAAGCGGTCGAGCGCCAAGTCGGGATCCGGCGTGCCGGTATACGCAGCGGCTTCATCTTCATTGGCGAAAACGATGTCGACATAGTTCTCGAGGATGCCCTGCAACGAATCGCCCGCGGCGCCCACGACCTCGAAGGAGCCAAGGTCAAGGCTGATGGTGCTGCCGGCTGCCTTGGCCGCGTCGAGGACGCGCTTGGTCAGGTCCGGGTTGAAGAGCAGGTAGCCCTCAAGATGAACGAGCATATCTTCATCAAAGTCGCTATCGCTGACATCAGCGTCCGCCATCGTTCCGGCCGCGGCCAACTCGGTGCGCATCGTGCGCTCGCCGTCCGGCGTCACGAGGCTGAGGCAACGTGCCGTGCGGGCGCTTGGTTCATGCTTGAAGCGCGAGGGGTCGCCGCCGAGTTCGGTAAAGGCATCGGCGTAATACCGTGCATACTCATCATCGCCCAGTTTGCCGAGAAAGGCGGCGGGCATGCCCAGCTTGGCCAGCGCGAAAATGGTGTTGGCGGCTGACCCGCCGGGCGCTTGCACGAGTTCACCGGGCACACGCCCTTCCATCGCTTGCATCTGCTCTTCGTTCACGAGCACCATGCCGCCTTTGTCGCCCTCAATAGTGTCGATGAAGGCGTCGTCGACTTCTGCCAAAAGGTCCACGATGGGCGAGCCCACCCCCATCACTTTCGATTTGCGTAGCGGCATCGTTGCTGTTCCCTCGGTTGTTCCCCGTGACCATGCGTCATAAACTGTCAGCATAACATCCGTCTGCAGCGCTACCCAATGAACGACCGCGAGAGTTATGCCAAACAAGTGCGAGATTTCCCGAGACCATCCGCTAGGGCGGCCGCAGCCCGTATGGCCCGGCGCGCCCCGTCATGCACCGTGCCGTGTCTTTCCGCCGTATACGTACCTGCCTGGCTGCACGCCACATCCCATCACGCATCCGGAGGGCCACATGTACGGGGAGGCGGAAGTACTGCCAGCTGCGCGCATACCGCCGGAAGCTTGGGCGCAAAACGAGGACTACCTGTTCGGCATCGACCTGTATCACGCCGGATGCTTCTGGGAGGCGCACGAGGTATGGGAAGGCATTTGGCGGCTGGAACAGCCCGGCTCGCCGGAGGCGCATTTCTATCAGGGGTTGATTCAGTTAGCAGCGGCGCTGTTGAAGGCGCGTGCCGGCCAGTGGCGCGGGGTGCGGCGCCTAAGTGAAAAATCGCGCGCGCACCTCGAGCAGACGGCCGAAGCGTACGCATCGCATATGGGGCTCAATCTGCGTGGGCTGCTGGAAGCGCAAGCACAGTGCTTCGGCCCCATATGGCGCGACGAAGCGACTGCCGCATTGGGAGCGCCGCCGCGGCTGCATGTGGCCCGATGACGCCCGCCGCGTTTGCGCGGCCCTGCCGGATACGCCTAAGGTAGGCGTCCATCGTCAACGGGAAGGGGTCTGCGATGAATCTTCAATTGGGCCGTGCCTTCGGCATCGTCATGCAAACCACGCCATACATCGCCTACAGGGCCGCGGTCTACGGCATTATTTCCGCCCTGTTCGCATTCGCGATGGCCATCTTGGCGCTCATTGGTTACGTCTTTGGCGGCGGAGCCGCATTCGTGTTGTTCATCATTGGCCTGGCCGGCTTGGGTTTCGGCTGGCGGCTGATCCGCGAATACGTGCTGTACATGCTGCAGGCCGGACACATCGCCGTCATCACGGAACTGGTCGAGCGCGGAGAGTTGCCGCAAGGCGTCACGCAAACCGAATGGGGCAAGCAGCAGGTCGCCAAGTACTTTAAGGAACTCAGCGCGCTCGCGTTGGTCGACCAACTGGTCAAGGGCATCATCCGTGCGCTCAATCGCATCTTGTTCAACGTGACCAGCATCATCCCCATCCCCGGCGTGGAGGGGCTGACCAAAATCGCCCAGCGCATCGTCGACTTCAGCTTGACCTATGTCGACGAATCCATCATCGCCTACACCTTCAAAACAAAAAATGAGAATGTCTTCGACGCCGCCAAGACGGGCGTCGTGCTGTATTGCCAGAGTTGGAAGCCGCTGCTGACCAATGCCGTGGCGCTCACCCTTCTCAGCTATGTCTTCGTGATTGCCGCCAGCATCATCTTTCTCGTGCCGTTCGGCATTCTCGCGCTGCTCATGCCCGAGGGCTGGGCCATGGCCCGATTCGGCTGCTTTGCCATGGCCATCTTCCTTGGCCTCAGCGCAAAGTGGATCCTCTTTGATCCCATCGCCTGCACTAGCACCCTGCTGGTCTTCCTCGAGCATTCCGCCGCCCAAACCCCCGATCCCGAATGGGAAGCCCGCATCGAACAAACCACGGAGAAGTTCGCCGAGCTGAAGCAGAAGGCAGCGGAACGATTCAAGGAATTGCAGCCCAAGAGCCCGGAGGCGGCGGGGGGAAATTAGTCGTCCCTGAAGAAGTCGGTTTTGCTCACGATTTACATTCGAGGTGTAGCGT
>CAZLBS010000457.1:0-3587 GCA_964557505.1 uncultured Nitrospiraceae bacterium
CCCGCACCTTAAAAAATTCATCCATGTTCGAAGAGAAGATGCCCAAAAACCGCAGGCGCTCTTGCAGGGGATTCCGGCGATCTTCGGCTTCTTGCAACACGCGCTCATTAAACGAGAGCGTTGAAATTTCGCGGATTTGATAGAGATGCTTCATGCAGACACCCTAACAAGGCTGCAACATTTGCAACAAGGCGAATGTGCCGTGGAGTGTTTGTTGGCAGGCAAGGGCCCGGCTCTGTTACGCTTATGCGCAAGTGGGGTACGATAACACCTTTTCGCGGCAAACATAAGGAGACGAGCAGCATGGGTAAGCTTGCCCTGACGGGAGGCAAACCAGTGCGCAGCAAGCGCGCGGCATGGCCGCAGTGGCCGCAGCACGGCCGTGACGAAGTCAAGCTCATGCGGAAGATCATCGAATCCAACAGGTGGTCGTATGATGGGCCGTATGAGACCGAATTCGCCCGCGCCTTCGCCGATTACCACCACTCGAAGTATGGCTCCTGCTGCGCGAATGGGACCGTGGGCATCCAAATCGCGCTGGAGGCGCTCGACATTGGAGCCGGCGACGAAGTCATTGTTCCAGGCATGACCTGGCAGGCCACTGCCGCGGCCGCGCTCGATATCAATGCCACGCCCATTTTGGCCGACGTCGAATCGGACACTTGGTGCCTCGATCTGAAGGCCGTCGAAGCGGCCATCACGCCGCGCACGAAAGCCGTCATCACCGTGCACCTGTATGGATGCATGGCCGATATGGATGACCTCAAGAAGCTATGCAAGAAACACAAGCTCTACCTAGTGGAAGATTGCGCTCATCAGCATGGCGGCTTCTGGAAAGGCAAAGGCGTGGGCGCCTTGGGCGATGTAAGCAGTTTCAGCTTTCAGGAAAGCAAGGTCTTGTCGTCAGGCGAAGGCGGCTTCAACATGACGCAGACCAAGCGCATCCACGAACGGCTGTATTCGCTGCGCAATTGCGGCCGCCCCATGAACGGCAATATGAAGGACACGATGCAGTCGGGCAACTACCGCATCACGGAGTTCCAAGCGGCCATGCTGCTGGGCGGCCTGAAGCGCCTCGACAAGCAAGTAAAGCTTCGCGACAAGAACGCCCAGTATCTCAACAGCCGGCTCGAACAGATTCCGGGCATCCTGCCCATGCGCCGCCGCAAGGAGATCACGCAGGCCAGTTACTTCAACTTCGCCTTCCGGCTCGATTGGCAGGCATTGGGCGTCGAGGGCATCAGCAATCATGAGTTCGGCGCCGCGCTCCTGTTTGAATTGCAGGCCGGTTTCGAACGCCCCTATGAGCCGCTCAACAATTGCGGCCTCTACAAGCCCCATACGAAGCGCCGCTACACCGAGGTCTCCCCGCAATTCAAAAAGGAGATCGATCCGTCGCGCTTCAGTCTGCCGGTGTGCGAGGACGCGCACTACAAGTCGGGCCTTGTGGTCCATCACCACGTAATGCTCGGTACGCGGCGCGACATGAACGACATCGCCAACGCGGTCGAAAAGGTCGTGGACAATATTGGCGAATTGAAGAAAGCGCCGAAGGTAGCCTTGTCACGGTACACGGCTCTCGTGGGTTAACGAACGCACCGTTCGAAGCTCAGCTGCATCTGCGCCGCACGGGATGAGGGTAGATCGGCTCACCGCTACATGTCCCCAAAAAGGAGAGGGGCCCGGTCGAGGGGGGCAACCGGGCCCAAGTATAGGGGGACTTGGTAAGAGGTTCAGATGAAGCCGAAGCTTTTTGCCATCGGCGCCACCGACCGTTTGAATCGCTAATACAACCGGCATGCCAAGAATACGGCCGGTTCGTTATCTCTTTTCCATTTGTGTACTTAACACGATTTCCACAATGATCAAAACACGTTGAGCAACAGGCGATAAGTTGTCACTTGTGACAACTTTATTACAAAAAACGTGCAGCACTGCCCTGAAAAGGTGCCCGTTTTTGTCAGGCGCCATTGACGGTCTCGCATGACTGGCGATTGTATGCCGCTCAGAATGTGACTCCCCGAGCATCGAAACCATGCCAGCTCCATCGGCATTTTTGGGAGAATGTAAATTTGGCCTTGACAAGGATGCGGCACACTGATTATCTTTATAGTATAAACTTGTTCAGTATATGCATACTTTCACACCAGCGGGGAGTGGAGCCATGGCACGCGGATTGACGGATCGGCAAAGGCAGGTGCTGAATTTTATCGCGAGCTTCATGCGTGATGAAGGCTACCCGCCGACGCTTGCCGAGATTTGCCAGGAATTCCACTTGGCCTCGACGAACGCGGCCAACGATCATTTGGCAGCGCTCGAGAAGAAGGGGTATGTCAAGCGGACATCGGGGGCCCGTACGCTGAGGCTGACCGACAAGTGGATGGAGGAGTTTGGCGAACCCTACGGCAGCAATGGCGCGGTTGACGCCGGGGCCCTGCCCCTGGTGGGGCGCGTGGCCGCGGGGAGCCCCATATTCGCTGATGAGAATGTAGACGGGCACATCGTCGTTGCCGCCGATTTTGCCCGGAAGGGCAACTTCTGCTTACGCATCAGCGGGGACAGCATGATCGAGGCAGGAATCCTCGACGGCGATGTAGTGGTCGTGGATGGCGCAGTCCCGCCCCGCGAAGGCGACATTGTCGTGGCGCTGTTCGAAGACGAAGCCACGGTCAAGTATTTCTACCCCCATGGCCCAATGGTCGAGCTGCGCCCCGCGAACCGGACGATGCAACCGTTCTTGGTGCCCGCCGAGCGGCTCACGCTGCAAGGGGTCGTGGTCGCCTTGCAACGCACGCTTCGATAACGCGCCTCCCTGGCGCAATAAGTAAAAAAAGCAGCCGCTTCCAGCTGATGCTGAGAGCGGCTGCAAGGGCGCGGCACGTCGCTATTGATGGTTGAGATGGAGCGACAGCACCAGAAGGTCATGCGTGTTGCCCTGCTTGTCCATGAGCCAGTCGCTCAGCAGCGCCTCCGGCTGAAACCCCAAGCGTTCGAAGAGGTTGTCGGTGCGGGGCTGATCGGCTTGGATCTGCGCCGTTACGCGCTGGAGGCCAAGTTCTTCGGCGCACTGAAAAATCTCATTGGCCAGGCGCTCTTCGAGGTCGCGGACCTCCGGGAAACTTGGGGCCACGCGGGCGCGCACCTCTCCCAGATGGCGGGTCCACAGCATCTTGTTGTAGTGCAGGCTCGCATAGCCCACCACAGCGTCATCAGCCAGAGCAAGCACCGTCAACGTGAAGTTGTTTTCGATGTTCTGAACCCACTGCTCGACCACGGCCTCATCGGTGATGTCCATTCTCAAGAAGACGAGGCTTTCCTGTGGCAGATGCCGGCCAAAGTCCAAGACGGCTTCCTTGTCGCCGCGCGTCATGAGGCGAAAGGTCACCTCCTTGCCGCCGATCGTATCGCGCCATGGAAAGGTCCGCGAGATTGTTCCTTTCGCCATGTAGTGTCCTTTCTCCGGGCTCTGGGAGGCGCCGTCGCGTGTCTACCCTGCAATGCGCGCCGTTCCCCAGCAATGCCCGCCCGGTGGAGAAGCGTTCAGCGGAGGCCCTTAGGCCTCTGCCGTTGCCTTCGATTTGGCCTTC
>CAZLBS010000458.1:0-3552 GCA_964557505.1 uncultured Nitrospiraceae bacterium
GTCCCCATTCGATGTTGTGCATGAGTTGGTTGATCATCGCGTCGTTGCACGCGAAGTCGAAAGTCCTCGGCGTGCCGCTGTGCACGGCGATGCCCGTGATCGTGCCGAGTGGGGGATAGGTGTCGAGGCCGCTCACCTCGGCATAGCGAAAACCATGGAAGGTGAAATGCGGCTCGTACACCTCTTCCATGCCGCTGCCTGCGCACGTGTAGGTGTCGATGCACGCGGCCCCGCGGAGGTTCTCGACATACAGCATGCCCGTGTCCGGCTCGAGCATTTCGGCAAAGCGCAGCGTGATCCTTTGTCCGCGCCTCCCTTTCACGCGCAGCCGCGCATGGCCGACGAGATTCTGCCCAAGGTCGAACACATAAACGCCCGGCTTTGGTTCAGTGATGGACTGCGCGGGCCACTCGTACATGGCCTTGCACGGCACGCCGGGCGACGCCTCGACGATGGGCGTGTGCTCCGCGCCCATGACGACGGGGTCCCAGCCGCTATCGTCGTGCGAGGGCAAGTCCCAGGCGTGCAGCGCCTTGGATGCATCGTAGTCCTCGCCCATCAACATGTCGGAAGACCGCACGGCCCCATGCGCCGCTTTCCAATCCGGACCGGTCGCAATGACTTCGCGCGTGCCGTCTTCATACTCGATTTCGAGTTGGGCCATAAAGCGCGGATGCTTGCCGTAGTGCCCCACGGTATACGGGTCCCACCCGAGATAGCCCGCATACCAGCCCGCGCCCAGCATCGCACCCATCACATTGCCGCCGGGGAACAGCATCTCAGTTACATCGTAGGTGTAGTAATAGACCCGCTTCTCGTAGTCGGTCCAGCTTGGCGTAAACAGGTCGCCGCTGACTTTCTCGCCATTGACGTGCAGGCGGAAAGAGCCGAGCGCCGTTGCGTAAACCGTCGCGCGTGCGATCGGCTTCATCTCGCAGTGGAACTCTTTGCGCAGATGGGGCGCGGGGAGTTGGGCGGTGGTGCCATTCGTCAGCTTGCCGTAGGCGCCCTGGTGCGCCTTGACAGTTTCTTTGGCCGCGGGCCAAGCGCTGTCATCGAAATCGGGATCCGCCCAGCCCGAGCCCGGCTCCGCGCTTGCTTTCCAGCTTAGGCAAACAGGCTCGATCTGCGCTTCATGATCGGCAAACTCGACCTGGAGCTTGCCGATAACGCCTTCAGGCCCCCGGCGCCGCCGCGCCTCGACGGCGAATACATTAGGCCCATCCTTCAGATACGGCTTGATGTCGATGATATTGCCGCGGCGGTAGGCCCAAAACCGCCCGTCGCTGTCGCCTGCCCGCACCCCGTTCACATACAGCACATACTGATCGCCCGAAGAAATCAGCGCCTGCGCAAACTTGATGCCGCGTCCTGCTGGGATTTCCATCCGGCCGCGGTACACATGAAACGCGCCTGCCCCTGCCGGATGCGGCCCGCCTGGAACGACATGCCATGCGCAGCCGTCGAACACGATCGGCCGGGGCTTTGGCTGGCCGTCATCGGGATAGGGCGCATCGTAGCCGATCCACTCGGCCTGCCATTCCGTTGGGTCCACCAGCCCCATCGTCCAGAAGGCCGGCGCGCTCCAGGGACCCGCTTCACCGTGTTCATCGAAGGCGCGCACTTTCCAGTAGCACCGCTGCCGCGATTCAAGCGCGGCCCCCGCGTAGGCGATGTTGATCGTGTCATCGGACGCGGCCCGGCCGCTGTCCCAAAGATCGCCTGCGTCCGCCGCGAGCCGCTCCGGCGTCGATGCGACTAAGATGTGGTAGCCCGTTGGCCGCGCGCCTTGGGTATCCGCGCTGAGCTGCCAGCTCAATCTTGGCTCGCGCTCGTCGAGGCCGAGTGGATTCGTCTTGTATTCAACCCGAAGATGATTCGCCGTAAGCATGGTCCGTCCGGCTCCCCATTCAGCAAAGACGCCCCTAGCGCCTCCGAGGCACGATACAAAAAGAGCCGCATCCAAACCAACGTCTGACAACGATTTGGTATGGTTGCGGCACGCTGGGGAAACGCGGAAGGGGGACCCACATGAAGCACTATTTTCTCGATATGGATGGCGTGCTGGTGCACGGCAAGCGCATCATTCCGGGCGCAGGCGAGTTCGTGAAGCGGCTCCAAGAGGCGGGCGCCGAATACCTGCTGCTCACAAACAACCCCATGTACACCGCACGCGACTTGTCGTACCGGCTCGAGGTAGCCGGATTGAACATTCCCGTCGAGCGGATCTTCACGTCGAGCATGGCCACGGCGCGCTTCCTGCAGAGCCAGCAGCCCAACGGCAAGGCCTACGTCATTGGCGAAAGCGGGCTCACCCAGCCGCTCTACGAAGCGGGATTCGTCGTCACCGATCACGAGCCAGACTACGTCGTGCTTGGCGAAACGCTCAGCTACAATTTCGACCAGATCACGCAGGCTGTCCGGCTTGTCAAAGCGGGCGCGTCGTTTATTGCCACCAACCCCGACCCAAGCGGACCGTCCGAAGGGGGCCTCGTGCCCGCGTGCGGCGCCATGGCCGCGCTCATCGAAACCGCCAGCGGGCGCACGCCGCTCTTCGTCGGCAAGCCCAACCCCCTCATGATGCGCACCGCCCTCAATTACCTCGGCGTGCACTCCGAAGACAGCATCATGGTCGGCGATCGCATGGACACCGACGTCATCGCCGGCATCCAGAGCGGCATGGGCACCATTCTCGTCCTCACCGGCGTCACGACGCGAGACATGATCCACAACTATCCCTACCGCCCCAATCGCATCGTCGAGTCCGTCAACAATATCGAACTGGAAGAGTAAGCCATTGAACCCTGACGGAACGGTCGCGGCGGCATTCGTCTGTCCCAAAACGATGACAGGCGCTGCACCTCACGCGGCGCGCCCCATTGTTCAATGGGGCCGAATGTACAACGAAGTTACGTCTCATCGCTCACGGGGGGCATGCCCCCCAGTGCGTAAGCGATGGCCTTAACCCAAATTCAGGAAGCGCCTGCCCCGAAAGTCTCCAACGCCTAAACGTAAAGTTTTCTGGGAACCCTCAGCGCTTCACGCGGCACGCAAGGCATTTGACCTGCCCCGCAATTTATACACCAGCCGCAGTCAGAGTAGTTGACTTGTGTGAGGGTGCTGCCGCGGGGCCTTGAGCTTGCCGCATGGGAGGGAGGGTTCATCCGCGAGGGCGGAGATTTAGCCTTGCGCTTTGGCCGTTCGAATGGCTTCGTCGGCGGGCTGCGCGGCGGCGGCGCGGGCCGCCTTCTCGAGCACGCGCAAGGGCTGGGCTTTGCGGGCTGCCTCGGTTTGCGCCGCGGCCCATTCGAAGAGGCGGTTCTCGATGCTGACGAGGCGCCACATGGACTTTCGTGCGGGCGCGCAATTGGTCAGCAGCACGACGCCGGCGCCTGTTTCCGGGCAGAAGAACAGCCGGTGCATGAGCCCGTGGGCCGCGCCGCAGATGCCGGTCAGCGCACGCCCGTTGTGTTCTTCCAAAATCCAGCCCAGTGCCTGGAAGGGCGCCAGCTTCGGGTAGCACACCGATTGCAAGTCGGCGACGGCCTGGCT
>CAZLBS010000459.1:0-3547 GCA_964557505.1 uncultured Nitrospiraceae bacterium
ACCTGGACAGGGGGCTGGTATCGCGCCCCGAACCGCCCCCGGCCAATCCCAATGACCCGCAAGGCCAGCAACGCCAAGCCCAGCTAGAGAATCAACGTCCAGGCATCGCGTATCATCCCTTCGTATCAGAAAGCAGCGTGTTTCGGGTGCGCGGATATGGCATTGCCGAAGGCGGCGCCGCTCGTTGCCGGATTGATTGTTACGTCTACCGAAGCCGCACCCAACAAGAGCGGTTTCGCGTCTTGGAATGGAGAGTCTTGCAGTGAGAATTGGCGCGAACATCGCGGCGATTGAAATCGACGGCGACACCTTGCGCCTTGCGATGGTGAGCACGGGGGGCGCTATGCCCAAAGTCGCCGCCTGCCGCCAGACGGAAGTGCAGTATGATTCGCCGGACGATCGCCATGACGCTCTGGCAGAGGGGGTCCGCAAGCTATGCGCCGGCCTGAAGCCGCAGCCCGCGGGCTATGTGCTCTGCGCGTCCAGCCTCTATGCCATCACCCGCAACCTGACGCTGCCGTTCAAAGGCCGCAACAAGATTGCCGGTGCGGTGAAGTTTGAACTCGAGCCTTTCCTCGCGGTGCCGATCGACGACTTGGTGGTGGACTTCAGCATCACCCGGGAGATCGAGGGAAGCACCGAAATCCTGGTGTTCGGCTTGCGCAAAGAGATGCTCGCCGCCGATCTGGCCGTATTGGAAGAGGGGGGCGTCATCGCCGACGGCGTCACCCTGGACCTCGCCGGATTGACCTCCCTGTATGCCGGCGCGCGCAAGAAGATGAACGGCCTGCAGCCCGTCCTGCACATCCGGCCAGACCGATGCATTTTGACCGTGATGTTCAACAAGAAGCTGGCGTACGTGCGCCAGATCCTGCGTGCCCAGGCCGACATCTTTCAGGACCCGGGGGCCGTCGGGCGCGAGGTACGCAATGGCCTGCGCGCCTTCATGGCGGGATGGAAATCAGACGACAGCTTTCATGAAATCAGCGTGACCGGGATGGAACTCGATGGCCCTGCGCGTGCGGCGTTCGAGGAAGCATCAGGCCTGGTCCCCGTCTTCACCTGCCTCAGTGAAGCCTGCAAGGGGAAGGTGCCCAAGCACCATGCGCAACAGGCCCCCCCGCCAAGCATCATCGATCATCCAGCGCCCGGCAGCGCGGCCTTAGCCGGCGATGACATGAGTGCTCAGGAGCCCGCTGCACCGGGGATGACCGCGGCGTTTCCGGCGGGCGCCGAGTGGGAAAACCTCATCGGAGCCGCCCACGCTTCCGCCGGGACCGACTACGCGTACGAGTTTCGCAAAGAGGAAATCGCGAACACGCACTTTCTCCAGGGCATCGCCCGGCACCTGGTCTTCTCGGGCGTGCTCGCGGCCATCGTGCTCATCGGCTATGCCGGCTTTACCGTTGTGCACTACTTCCAGATGCGGGCCCGGCTCGATGCGATCGGCAATGAGATTTGGCGGCTCTATACCGATGCGGCCCCCAATAGCGAATTGGCGCAGGCAGGGCGCCCCAGCGATGACGTGGGCGGCGCCCGGACCTTCCAAGTCATCAACGAAGATTTGCTAGGGGAAGGGGCGATCGGCGTCAGCTTCCCGACCAACTACTTCGAGTACCCGACGCTGCTGGATTACCTGCTGACCATCGGCGCATACATGCCCGACGAGCGGGTAAAGATTACCGACCTGCGCGCGACCGCGCTTAGCGCCGCACAGGACAACCGGGTCCCCCGCATCACCATCCAAGGCGAAGTGAAACCAGGCGGCGCATTCGATGAAGCATTCGCGAGGCTACGCGAGGAGGCCCAAGCCTTCACAATAGAAGACGAGCCCGCACGCGTCTTGCGCGAAGGCAAAACCGTCCTCACGATTGCTGCCACGCGCTGAGCGCAGCGGACGGAAGATTAAGGAAGCACACGTGCCAAAACTCAAGCTGCAGCCGCGCGAATTCCGCGTCATCGTGGGGGGGATCGCCGCCCTTGCCCTTATCGCCGGATACCAGCTGTCCCGCGGGCCCATGCAGGCCTACCGCGACACGATCGGCGAAGTGCGCGAAGCGGAGGAGCGCTTGGCGCAAACACGGCTCTGGCACAGTGCCATGTTGAACGCGCAAGAGACCGAGGCGCGTCTTGAAGAAATCATGGCTCAGCGCGGCCCGGACTACCGAAGCTTGCAGGCTTACGTCGAGCAGACCTTGCGCGCCCACGGCATGGTCGGGCGGGCCGAATTGCAGACGCGCCCCAATGTCGTGCCGGATTCCGACGAGATTGAGGCCATCGCCCTCGGCCTGCGCGGCGTCAGCATGCAGGAGTTGGTCAACTTCCTCCACGACCTGCATGCCAACAATCCGCTCTTAGCCCTTGACAGCCTCGACTATCTCAGGCCTGCTCGAGACGACCGCGGTCTCGATCTCAGCATGGTCCTCCTATCCCCCCGAACCATCTGACGCCTCCCTCATCGCGAAGTAAATTGTTGACAAAATTGCGCATAACCACTTGTGTTGCCGTGCGAAACAGCAGAATTAGCATTGACAACGGGCCCCGTGTTTGCTAGATTTGCGGGTGCAGAATACGGCTCAAGGAGAGGTGTGCATGTCGACCCTGTTCGGTGAAATGCTGCTTGCGGACAAATTGATTTCGCAAGATCAGTTATCTGAAGCGATTCACAAGCAGCAAACGACGATGGGCAACAAGCGTCTGGGGGAGATCCTGGCGCGCATGGGGGCCATCGGCAAATCGCAAATCACCGAAGCGCTCAGCAAACAGCTTGGGATGCCCATCGTAACGCTGAGCGAACGTGAGATTCCCGAACGGGTGCGCAACGTCATCGAGCCTTCCATTGCTACGCTATATCGCGTGATACCCGTGGAAGCCGACGCGCGCAATGTGACGGTGGCGACGGCGGATCCGACCCGCCTGGAACACTTCGACAACCTGGAACGCCTGCTCGACCGGCATGTTGAACCGGTGCTCGCCATGCCGGAAGAAATCAGCATGGCCCTGGCCAAGTATTACGGCCTGGTCGACAAGACGGTCGAGACCATGCTGTCCACCGTCAGCAGCGCCAGCACGATGAGCACGTTGTCGAGCATGAGCGGTGCGAGCAGCACCCTCGGCAGTCAGAGTTCTCTCTCAGGCGACATGAGCCTGTCCAGCATCAGCATGGACAGCATCGAGTTTGATGAAAGCCAGCTTGGCGAAGTCGGCGGCTCCGAAATGGAAGATGAAGACGACGACAGCCCGGTGGTGCGTTATGTGCAGAACCTCATTCTCGAGGCCTTCCGCATGCGGGCGAGCGACATTCACGTCGAGCCCGGCAAGATCGACGTCAAGATCCGCTACCGCATTGATGGCGTGTTGCAGCAGATGCCGAATCCGCCCAAGCGCGCCCAGGCATCGATCATCTCGCGGCTCAAGATCATGGCCGGCATGGACATCTCCGAGAAGCGCGTCCCCCAAGACGGGCGCATCAAGCTGTCCCTTGCAGGGAAAATGGTGGACCTGCGCGTGAGCGCGCTGCCCGGCGTGCACGGCGAAAGCGTGGTCA
>CAZLBS010000460.1:0-3544 GCA_964557505.1 uncultured Nitrospiraceae bacterium
GAATGTATGTGGACAGCTTTTTGCTGACCGCGCATCCGGAAATGGCGGCCGAGGTCGATCATGTATTCGAGCAATTGCGCGTGCAACGCCTAACGCCAGAACCGCCATCTTTCCGGTTTCGGCACCTATTGGTGTCGCCTTTTAATACCCGGAAAACCTTGATGCGCCTGATCGCCGAAGAGCGCGAGAAAGGACACGAGGGCTACATCCTGCTGAAGGTGAATCATCTAACCGACGAACGCATCGTCCGCCGGCTGTTCGAAGCGGCGGACGCGGGGGTCTATATGGACCTCGTCGTCCGAACGACGTACGGCCTCACGCCGCACAAGAACATGCGCGCCATCAGCATTCTGGACCGCTTTCTGGAGCATCAGCGGGTGTACATCTTTGGGCGGGACGAAGGCCAGAAGGTCTTCATGAGTTCCGCCGACTTGATGCAGCGCAATCTCGACAGCCGGGTCGAAGTGGGGTTTCCGATTTACGATCCCGAGCTGGCGCGCCAGGTCGCCGATATGATGGCCATTCAGGTGCACGATACCTATAAGGCCCGCATCCTCGATGAGACGCAGTCCAATCCATATGCCGGCGAAAGTCCGGACGCGCCACGAGGGCGCATCATCCGCAGCGATCTTTCCGAGCGGCCCGTACGCGCGCAGTATGATACCCACGCCTATCTGCGCAATCTCTATCTGCAAGAACACATGAAGGCTGCCGGCGAAGTGGTGGCGGACAACGTGCACTCCGTAAGTTCTCGCTAACCTGACGTGCGCAGGTACAGCCACGCACTACGTGCAGATATTTATTTGACAAACCGGAGAGGTTTGCATATAGTTCGCAGTTTAAAAGGGGTAGCAGGGGGGATGCATCTGATGAACCGTGCCATGTCGCGTTTGTTTGCTGGCGGGTTGTTGTTTGGGGCGTTCATGCTGGCCGCGCCCGAGGCTGTCGCGGGCGGCCTGCGTTTCAGCGAAGGGCAATGGCGTCTAACCGTGGAAGGCATGGGCGCGTTCGATGATGCCGATGCTGATCGTGGCGGCGACATCTACAGCTCTGCACAGGCGGAATATGAGATTCCGCTCGGCAAACGCTTTGCTATGGGGCTGCGCGTAGCGCCCGCGTTCCTGTATTACGAAGACGAAGATGATGACCGGGACCACGACGGCAGCGGCGGGCTCATGTATGGCGGCGGCGCGGGCATTGCATTTCGCCTGTACCAGCGCGCAGAAGAGCGTACCGGGTGGTATGGCGAAATCGGCACGGTCGTCTTGGCCACGACCGGGAAACTCGAAGGCAATGGCAGCCATGTAAATTTCAAGAGCGACGTTGGCATTGGCTATCAATTTCGCTCGGGGTTTCACGCCGCCGTCAAGCTCGAGCACATCAGCAACGCCGGTATCGACGACGACAACGACGGCGTGAACGGCGCCGGCCTCGCGGTGGGATACCGGTTTTGATCACATAACGCCATTCCCTCGCCGCGGAATCCTACGTCCAACGTTAAGCCAGCTTTGCCTTCATGTACGGCGGTCTGGGGCGCCTTGGCCGTGCACCTTTTTAAAATCCCCAAACCATCGGTATCAACAGGATTCCCGTAATAGCCAAGAGCACGCTGAGGGGCAGTCCGACTTTCGCGAAGTCGCTGAAGGAGTAGCCGCCGGGTCCGAAGACCATGAGGTGGGTTTGGTATCCGAGGGGCGTGACGAAGCTGCTTGCGCCAGCGTAGGTGACAGCCATGAGCAGGGGCTTTGGATCGACGCCCAAGCCGTTTGCAAAGGCAAGCGCAACCGGGAACATGAGCGTCACGGCAGCGTAGTTGGTCATCAATTCCGTAAAGAGCAGCGTCATCACATAGGCGATGGCGAGGATGACATAGGGAGCCATCGTGCCGTCCATGGCGGTAGAGCCGCCGATGACGGCATGCGCGAATGCGTGGGCGATGCCCGTGTTTTCGACGGCGCGTCCGATGGCGATGCTGGCCCCGATGGCGATGAGGGTCTGCCAGTCGACCTGACTGCGGGCGACGTTTGCGGAGACGCAGCGCGTGGCGACCATGAGGCCCGCGATGAAGAACGCGGCGATGCTGGTCTGCATAACGCCTGAAGCCATCAGCACCACGAGCAAGCCGAGCAAGGCTGCTGAGAGCAAGCTCCGGTCATGACGGACGGAACGCGAATCGGTGACGCCGCTGACCAGGTAGAAGTTGCGGCTGTTGCGGTGGGCGGATTCGAAGTGCGGGCCGGCTTGCAGCAGCAGGGTGTCGCCCGCCCGCAAGACGATGTCTCCAACGCGCCCGCGCAAGCGTTGGCCGCCGCGGTGCACGGCAATGACCGCCGCATTGTAGGAGCCGCGGAACTGCGCGTCGCGAATGCTTTTGCCAATGAGCGGCGAGGCGTTGGAGATGACGGCTTCAAAGAGGCTCTGCGCCCGCCGCGCCGCGCTCTCCCGGATGTAACCCTCGTCGGCAACGGGGGTTAACCCGGGGATGCGCTCCAAGTCGACGATGGTCGAAACTTCGCCGGTAAAGGTCAAGGTGTCGCCTTCGCGGATGACCACGCTTGGCTGCACCGGCGCGATGATATCTTCTCCTCGCGCGATCTCTACAAGGAAGAGGCCGGGGAGATGGCGCATGCCCGCATCTTCAACCGTCTTGCCGGCGAGGCGGCAGCCGGGATCGACGGTCATGTTGACCAGATACTCGCGTGCGGCGGCGTCCATACTTTCATAGGGGGCGCTGTGCTGTGGCAGGAGCTTGCGCCCGGCGGTGAGCATGTAGGCCAGGCCCAAGACCGCAAAGGGCACGCCGACCCAGGCCAGTTCAAAAAGTTCGAGCGGTTGCAATTGCTCGGGCGTGAAGATGGGGCTTTCCAGCCCTTCGAGGCGTTTGCGCTCGTTGCGAATGAGGCCGTCCATCACGAGGTGGGTGCTCGTGCCGATGAGGGTGCAGGTGCCGCCCAGCACGGCGAAAAAGGAGATGGGCAGCAGGACGCGCGACGGCGATACGCGGAATTTGCGGCACCAGGTCAAGACCATCGGGACGACCATGGCGACCACAGGCGTGTTATTGATGAACGCGGAGGAGGCCGTCACGGGGAGCGACAGCCGCAAGAGCGCCATGCGTTCGGTGCGGGCCCCGCCCAAGAGGCGTTCGCCGACGACGTCAAGCGCTCCGGTTTCGCGCAAGGCAGCCGCGACGACGAATAGCGCCGCGATGGTCAGCACGCCATTGTTGATGAATCCTTCGAACAGTTCCCGCTGATCAAGCACCCCAGCCAGGGCAAGCAGAATCGCGCCCCCCATGAGAATCACATCCGGCGGACCCGCATTGCGCACCAAGGCGAGCAGAATGACAGCGAGAATGCCGAGGGTATACCAGGCTTCCCAGCCCAAATCGGCGAAGGTCATAGCATTCATTCCCATGCCGCGCAGGCATCACCCGTTGCCGCACGGCGAATGGAATAGCGTATGCAGAAGCGAGATTGGGTGCAACTGCGCGCATCAAGCCATCTAAGATCTTACCGGGCGCGGTATCGTCTTGCCGTTTAGG
>CAZLBS010000461.1:0-3533 GCA_964557505.1 uncultured Nitrospiraceae bacterium
GGCCCGGGAACGTGCGGGAGCTGCGCAACGCCTTGGCGCAAGCGGCAGTCATGTGCGACGGCGGCTCGATCGACCTCTGCCATTTGCCCAAGCGCGTCACCGGCAATGACGAGGGTGTGGCCTGTGGGCATCACAGGGGCAGCACGGCGTCGAGCGAGACGGCAGAAGTGGATCACGCCCCTGCGCCCTCGTCGGTCACGGCGAGTTCCGGGGGGCAAAGCGGCATCTTCCTGCCCCATGGCATTCCGCTGGAAGAAGCTGAAATGCGCTATGTTGAAGCGGCGCTGGCGCGGCACCAAGGCAACAAAGCGGCAACGGCCCGGGAGCTGGGGATCAGCCGGAAAGCGCTCTATGCCAAGCTCGAACGGTGGCAAGCGGGCGAAACGGGCGAAGCGCTCTAGCTAAGCGGCGCCCAGGCGGCGGCCCGGGAGAGGAGTCCATCTGCCATGCAAGCCGTATTGCTGATTCAGTGCCCAGACCAGCCGGGCATTGTCGCCAAGGTATCGGACTGCCTGTATCAATCGGGGGCGAACATTCTAACGGCGGACCAGCACACGACCGATGCCCAGGGCGGACGCTTTTTCATGCGCATCGTATTCGCGCTTGACGACGGGCAGGCGCTCGGGGCTTTTGAAGAACGCTGGCATCCCCTGGCGCAGCAATTGCGCGCCGACCATGAACTCCATGACGTGGCCAAGCGCCCGCGCATGGGCATCCTTGTGTCGAAGTATGACCACTGCTTGTTCGACTTGCTGCACCGGCAGCGCGCGGGCGAACTCGCGGCGGACATTCCAATGGTGCTTTCGAATCATGAAGATGCCCGCGACTTGGTCGAACGGTACGGCATTCCATTTCACCACATCCCGGTGACCAAGGAGACAAAGCTCGACGCTGAGCGGGCGATCATCGACGCCGCGCGCGGCCATACGGACTTTCTCGTATTCGCGCGGTACATGCAAATCGTTTCCGATGGCTTTCTCGGGGGATATGGCAAGCCGGTGATCAACATTCATCACTCCTTCTTGCCGAGTTTCAAAGGGGCGAATCCGTACCGGCAGGCCTATGAGCGGGGCGTGAAGCTGATCGGGGCGACGGCCCATTATGTGACGGCGCATCTCGATGAGGGGCCGATCATCGCGCAGGCGGTCGAGGCGGTTTACTACAAAGACACCGTCGAAGACCTAAAGCGCAAGGGCCGCAACCTCGAGCAGTACACCCTGGCGTCGGCGATTCGCGCGCACATCGAGCGCCGCATCCTTCAATTCGAAAACCGGACCATCGTCTTTGAGTAGATGCTCGACAGGCCTAGGCCATACGGCCTGCGTACACATTGGTCGTGTATAAGAATTCAACGCGGCCATGGGCTTGATGGGCCTCGAACAATTCGCGCAAGGCCTGGAGCATGGGCTGCGCGGCGGGTTCGGTTGGGTTCGGCACGTACGAGGAGGACGACAAGCGCGATTCGAGCCCCGCATAGTCGAACACTTGGACATTTTCGAACGCGCGATGCTCGTAACCACCGGGAGAAAAGAATCCCGCGATGGCCTTGTCTGAAACCTTTCGATGATCCACTTCGGCGTAGTCCGTGCCGTACTTATGGAGCAAGGCCTCATATCCCTCGAGAAAAGGCGTCGCATGCACGAGGCGTTCATTCCATAGCAGCGCGACGCCTCCGCCGGGCTTCAAGACGCGCTGGCACTCATCGCGGAAGCCGAGCACATCAAACCAATGAAAGGCCTGCCCCGCGACGACCAGATCCGCGCAGGCGCTGGGAAGGGTGGTATCTTCCGCCCGCCCCTCGACGGGCACGAAGGCCTGTCGTCCCTCGAGGAAACGGACGGCGGCGCCGCGCATGGCTGGGTTCGGTTCGACGCCGTACACGACCGGACAGCGTTCGAGCAGGGGAATCGTGGAGAGGCCCGTTCCGCTGCCGACGTCGACTGCGGTGGCATCTTTTGAAAGCCCGAGCGTATCGAAGATGAAGTCGAATGCCGCCTTGGGATAAGACGGCCGCGAAACGAGATACGCCTCGACGCGTTCGCTAAACCGGCTGGTCGGGTCGCGCTCCATGCAGCGCCTCCTTCTCGCAAGTATACGCCCCTGCATCGCCGCGGGGCCGCAGCGAAACGGCTGACCACTGTTCGACGCAGCGGTGCACCGTGATGGCAAATGTGCCGTCCGCGACGCGGATTTCGCTGAACTCGCCCGTGCTGCCATAACGCTTGTTCTCGCGAAAAAAGCAATCCGTGGCCAAGTGCCACAGCTTCTCGTAGGCCGGGTCGACGACGAGGCCGGACCGGTGGACATGGCCATGCAAGTAGAGAATGTGTTTGCCGCTTTCGCCGAGTACGGTTCGGAGCCGCGCCGCATGTTCCAAGCGCCGCGCCCAATTGCTGCGGTAGGCGTAGGTCTCATTCAGGACGGGATAATGCCCGGCTACCAGAATAGGCTCTTCAAGCGTCTCCAAAAGGCCGGCGACGGCAGCCGCATTTTCCCGCCGCATGATGCCCCGTGAAAACACCCAATTCGGCCGGACGGTATCCACCAGGATCAATGGCGTGCCGCCGTCCAAGCGCCGCAACAAGGGGCGCTCTTGGGTCGGATAGTCCTCACCCAAATATGCTTGAAAACGCTTCTTCCGCTCCGATTCGTAGGTGTAGACATCGTGATTGCCCGGCATGGCGTGCACGTGAAATCCCTGCGCCCTCAGGTCTTCGATGAAGGTCTTCGCCAGGACATACTCCTCATCCAGCGCGGTCGAGGTGAAATCGCCGGTAAGGACCGCCTGCGGAATGCCGAGGGAGGCGGCATGCCGGGCGTTGTCGCCTGCAATGTGCATGAGGAATTCATGGCGCCGCCGCGCCCAAACATTTACATTCCCCAGGAAACGGTTGTTCAACTGGCGCATGGGGTTGCGGAGAAAGTGCCAGAAGTGCAGGTCGCCGATGTGCAAGACGGTATCGCGGACAGCGGTATCGATGAGCATTACTCCTGCATGAAGAGGTGGCTGGTGCTGATTTGCGAGCCCTCGATGGCCGGCCGCACGTAGTCCCGCACCGCTTCAAAGGCAGCCGCCTCTCGGCTCACTTCCACTTCGGGCAGTTCGTTGGCCGCCCGGGAAAGGTTGGCCAGTTCGGCATCGAAGTCCGCCGGCGCCTGTGCAAGCCGGATAGGTCCAGGCAGGGCTAGATTGAGGGCGGCGTAGATCCCGCCGGTGCTTCGAATAGCGGGAATGTAATGCCGCGCTTCCCATTCGGCGTCGCTGGACACCGCAAAGCCGTTGAGGTCGGCGAAGAGCATTCCTTCTCCGGGCTCCATAGCCCGGGCGAGAAGGGTCCAGAGGCCGGCCTCGCCCAGGCCGATGAGGGCAACATGCGGCCCGCTGAGGCCCCGCTTGCCGCCCTGTCCAAGCGCACGCATGACGCTTAGGATGTCCTGTACGCGGTAGGCCGTGTCCGTCGGGGAGTAGGTGTCGTGATATTGGCTTCGGGGCCGTTGACGCCCGGACAGCAACGGCGCTTGCTCGCCGATTC
>CAZLBS010000462.1:0-1790 GCA_964557505.1 uncultured Nitrospiraceae bacterium
AGGCGCAGCACGGTGGCGTTCGTCTCGGGTTCCGCCAGGGCCTCGTCTAAATACGGATCCAAGAGCGGCGAAGCAGCCGCGCCATTGCCCATGCGAATGTAGGCTTCCGCCATCCGCACGTCTGCCGGGCGCGTGTTGCCGCCAAGCCGCTCACGCCAGTCTTGGGCGGCTTCCAAGGCCTGCGGCCAATCCTCGAGCACAGCGAAAGAAACGGCGGCCAACTCCGCCGGCTCCGGCGCGCCGGGAAAGTCGCGCATGGCTTGGCGTGCGACCGACGCGGCCTCTTCATGCCGCCCCGCCGCCATATACAGCCGGATGAGCTGCCGCTTCAGCGGAAGGAACAATGGGTTGCGGTCCGACAGCGCCCGAAGCCGGACGGTCAATTGCTCCGCATCCCCGCCAGCCGCATCGTCGATGACATCCAACGTCTCGAGCGAAGCTTCACGCCGCTGGCTGTCCTCAAGCGCCGTCAAAAAGAAGGTCTGCGCAATCGATGAAGCCGCATCCTCGCCCGCAAGCAACTCCTGATGCTCCGCGAGCGAAGCCAGCGTATCGTCTGACGGCATGGCAGCGGCGGCGGCTGCCAGCGCGTTTGCCGCCGCCTCCCGGTTCCCCAACCGCAGCAGATAGGAAATGTGGGCATAGTGCACCGCGGGCTCTGCCTCCGCTTCTTCCACGGCGCCTTGGAAGTACTCGACAGCCCGCTCGGGATCGCCGTACCGCCGCTCAAATTCCGCAAGCCGCACAGCCCGTGTGCCGGGCGGCAGTTCCATCTCGTCGAGCCGCGCCAGCATGGCACGGGCCGCGTCGATCTCGCCTTGCTCAGCAAGCACTTCCGCGGCCAGCTGCACCGCGTTGGCGTCGGCCCCTTCCTCGAGGATTTGCTGCGCCGCCGACAGCGCCTCATCCAAATTGCCGGCGCCCCGGTGCAGCATGGCGAGCAGCGTATCCGCCTCCGGCTCTTCGCCCAGTCGTTCATACGTGCGCCGCAAGACCTCCAGACCGCGTTCATACATCTCACGGCGCGCATAGAGCGCTGCCACCCCGCGTGCCTGCTGTTCGGTCAAGGTCTCAGACGCTGCCAGCGCCGCCAATTGTTCACCTGCTTCCTCGCGTTCCCCCATTACCTCGAGCAATTGCGCGAGTTCGAGACGGATGGCCGCGGACTCAGGTTCGAGTTCAACCGCGCTTTCCATGTGTTCGCGCGCCTTGGCGTTGTTGCCAAGCAAGGCCAGCGCTTGCGCCATGAGCACGTGATGCTTCGATTGCGGCACCCCTTGCTGCAAGACCTCCGATATGAGAACCGTCGCCTCAGCCGCCGCCTCTTCGTCAGGCTCGCCGCTCAGGAGCAGCCGTGCTTTCGCGAAACGCCAATTCAGGCCCTCGTCTCCAGTCAACTCGCGCAGCCGCTCGACCGACTGCTCGACCAACTCCGTATCCTCCCAGGCCGACCGAGATTCGAGCACCTGCAACTGCACCATCGGGTCGCTGGGATGTTCAGCCGCCAATTGCTTAAAGCGTTCCAGCGCGCCGCTGCCCGGCACCTGATCCGCGAAGCGCGCCAGTGCAAGCTGCCAATTGAGCGTCATGCCGCTGGCTTCCGCTGCCTGCTCCAACTGTTCCAGGCCCCGGCTCGCCTGCCCTGCCTCCATCGCTTCGATCGCCATCGCATAGGCGGAGGCGGGCGTAAGGCCCTCGGCAGGCGCCGGTTCGCCGTCTGCCTCGTTGCCAAAGCCCAAGTCGTGCATACGCGCAGCCGCACGCAACCGCCGGGCCGCACGCTCGTCGAG
>CAZLBS010000462.1:1800-3532 GCA_964557505.1 uncultured Nitrospiraceae bacterium
GCTGGCCATCGCTTCATCCAGTTGTGACAGGGCCGCCTGACGGTCCCCAGAGCGCGCCAGCAAGTCAATATAGATGGGCAACGTGATCGGCTCTTGCGGCACCAATTCCTGAATCCGCGCGACGAGCGCCAACAACTGCCGCTGTTCGATTGCGTCGAGCGCATCGACATTGTGTCCCATTATGCCGGCCACCTCGACCGCCACTGCAGCATTGCGCGGCGCACGGCGCAAGGCGTCCTTGGCAAGATCGACCGCCTCGTCTGGCCGGCCCATCGTCGACAAAAGCGTTGCACTGCGCAGCAAAGGTTCAGGCCATGTCGGCGCTGCTTCGAATGCGGCCCGCCACGAGGCCAGCGCACGATCCGTCTCGCCCAGCCGCGCATGCGCCGTTCCCTCGAAGAAATGGAAGAAGGGATTATCCTCATCTTGCAAGAGCGCTTCATCGGCCAGCGCCACCACTTCTTGCGGGGCATCGGATTCCGCGATCAGCACGGCGCGGAGCAAGGGCGCCCACGCCTGAGCGGTGGCATCGTCGCCCCGGCTATCAAGCTCGGCGACCACGGCTTCAACCGCCTCCACATCCTCTTGACGCGAATGCGCCATCGCCGTGATGCCAAGCCGTTCGGAATCCACCTCGGAAAGCGGATCGCCCTCCGAGAGCGCAATCACCGCTTCCGCATTGCCTTTCTGAAAGACGCGGCGGGCATAGGCCCGCTCGAGTTCCGGCTCGCCGCTGCCCGGCGCCTCTTCGGCAAGCAAATCGAACGCGGCGTCATACTCGCCGACCCGATCCAAATACGCAGCGATGCGGCCGATGGTGTGCGGATCGCTGCCAGGGTTCTCCGCTGCCTGCAGCGCAAACTCGATGCTGGCCGCTCGGTCGCCCGTCATGTCGTGAGCGGCAGCCTGCAAGAATACGAATCCAGGATTGTCGGGATGCGCTTCAACCTGTGCCGAGGCATACTCGCGAATCGCCTCGCTGCTGGCGCCCGCATCCCGCATGAACGACATCACCAGCACGTGGCTGCCCAGTTCATCGGGTTCCAATTCCGCGACCCGGCGCGCCGCGTCCAGGGCCTCGTCGAATCGCTGCAACTGCGACAACGTGCCTGCCGTTGCCTTCAAGGCCTGCAGGTCATCGGGATTCCGCTCCAAGATTTCTTGGGCCATGTCAAGCGATTCTTGCCCGAAGCCCATGGTCAAGAAGAGCTTCAGCAAATCGTGCCGCGCCTCGGGATGTTCCGGGTCCAGCATTAACGTGCGCTCGAGCAATGCAGCCGCCTGCTGCAAATGCCGGGCATTGGGCAGGGGAACCTTCCCGCGGGCCGTGGCGTAGGCATACACCACTTCGGGCTCTTCCTGGCCATAGCGCTGAATGTAGCGCCCCACGCCATCCAGGGTGCCCCGGTAATCCTCCGCCTCGAAAGCTTCCATGCCATTCTCAAGCGAGCGTAAGGCCCTAGCATTGAGCTGCCATTGACGTGCCCCATAAGCGGCGGCCGCCCCGATGGCCAGCAACAGCACGGCACTTCCCAGTAGTATCAGGCGCTTCTTACGCATGCGTGCGGTTTCTCCCCCGGCGTTTCTGCCAAAGCCGCCGAAGCAGCCCGGCATATGTCAATCACTAGCCGAACAGCAGCCCGCCGCGCGCGGCCAACAGCACCGCTTGCGGAAGAGGGCCATACTCAGCATAGGCATTCAGCACGCCATTGGCGCTGGCCGTGCGCTGCTT
>CAZLBS010000463.1:0-2480 GCA_964557505.1 uncultured Nitrospiraceae bacterium
TGGCCGCCCCAAGCAGCCATGCCGCCCGCCGGAAATCCCCCGTATGGCTCCGGCGCCTTACTCACGCCCCGCCTGCCGGCGCCCTCGTATTCAGCGCACCGTGTGCGCCGCTGTCCCGCGTGCGCCGGCACGAAAAGGGACTATCCACCACTTATCCACCGTTTGTTCACGAGAGGCGAGAACCCTTGAAAACAGGGGCTAATCCGCCGCCGGGCGTAGCGGGGATACTGCCCCAAAAAGCCGGGACTGTCAACCCCTCTTATCGGCCTCGAAGGGCGTAGATGGCCGCGCATTTGTCAAGCGAAAGCTAAGGCGTTTAGCGGTCACTGATTACGCCCGAAGCATCTTGCTACGGTCTTACACTAGAAAGGATGGTTGAAGTCCTATACGTTCAGCGGTTGACGCCGTGCGTGCCGCGCAACTTTGGACGTAATGCCGCTCGAGGCCCTACAATGTGCGGGCAGCCAGCGGCATTCGCAACACGTACGGGCTGTAGCTAAAGCTCGGTTTTCCCGAGTTTGCCGGAGTGTTTCATGACAACAGTTGCGGGCGTGGTGAAACGCGGCGGAACAATCGTGTTCGCAGGAGACAGCATCACCGAAGCGGGCAGGGTTGGCAATGGCTTGGGCACAGGCTATGTGTACCTGCTGCAACGGATGGTTGAGCGTGCGTACCCTGACAGCCGGGCGCGTCTCGTGAACCGCGGTGTCGGCGGCGATACGATTCGAGATCTCGCGCGGCGTTGGGAGCAGGATGTGCTCAGCGAGGAACCCGGCGCCGTATGCATCAGCATTGGTATCAATGACGTGTGGCGCCAACTCGAACAGCCGCCTGACGCGCGCGCCGTACCCCTACACGAATTTCGTGAGCACTATGCGTGGTTGCTGAAACGCACGCGTGAATGGCGGAGGATTCCGATCGCGTTGCTCGAGCCGAGTATCATAGGAGAAGACGCGGACACGCCGCACAACCAACTGCTAGCGGAGTATCTGGAAGCCGTTCGAGAGCTTGCAAGAACGCATGACTGCGAGCTGGCGCCGGTCAATGCAGCCTTTTGGCAGGCCATACGTGCCAACCCCGAAAGTGTATGGACAACCGACGGCGTCCATCCCCTGCAGGATGGGCAGCAGCTCATCGCCGCTTGCATTTGGGATGCCTTAAACTTAAAGCTGGAGAAGTCCACAACATGACGGATACGCGTTACGCCTTAACAATGGGCGATGTAAATGGCGTCGGGCCTGAGATCGTGGCCAAAGCGCTGGCACGAGGCGATGTGCTCGCCGCCGGCACGCCTGTCGTCTACGGTCATCCGGACATCCTTGAACGGGCGGCCCGCACGGTCGGCGTGCCCCTTTCCATTACGCAAGTGGATTCACCAGAGGATGCCGCTTGCGATGGGGCAATCGCTGTGTATGCGGCGGGCGCTCCCGCGCTTGCATATCAACCTGGACTCCTTTCCGCGGAAGCAGGAGCCGCTGCGCTGACATGGATTGAAGCTGCCGTGCAAGATGCGCTGCATGGGCGTGTGGGCGCCGTCGTCACCGGCCCCGTCAACAAGCGCGGACTTTATTTGGCGGGTTGCGAGTTCGCGGGCCATACGGATCTCATCGCGGAACGAACGGACGCTCCCGATTACCGCATGTGCTTATTCAGCGAACGCATGCGCGTTGTGCACACGACCGCCCACTGTGCACTCCGGGATGCGATAGCGGCTTGTACGCCCGAAGCCATCGAACGCAGCATTCGTTTGGGCCATGATGCCCTTCTCCGCCTTGGCGTCGGTGACGGGCGCATAGCGGTTTGCGGCCTGAATCCCCATGCCAGCGAAGAGGGCGCGTTCGGCAGTGAAGAAGCCGAGCGCATCTTGCCCGCCATGGAAGCCGCACGCGCCGGCGGCATTCGCTGCGAAGGTCCCGTATCGCCCGATGCCGTCTTCCGGCAAATGTATGAAGGGGCGTACGACCTCGTCGTCGCGATGTATCATGACCAAGGCCATATCGCGGTGAAGATGATCGCAATGGACGAAGCCGTCAATGTGACGCTCGGCATCCCCATTGTGCGCACTTCGCCCGACCACGGTACGGCGTACGACATCGCGGGAACGGGCGCAGCGCGGGAACACAGTCTCGCCGAGGCCATCCACCTGGCCATGCGCTTCGCCAAAAGCGGCGAGCCCGCTTTAAGGACGCGGCCGTGACGGGCATTGCGGCGGCGCTTCCCATCTGTCGCAGGCATTTTGCCGTGCTGCTCATGCTGACGCTTCCGCTCGGCTCCTATGCCGCAACCTTCTCCAAACCAGCCACACGCGTTCCAACGGGTCCGAATCCGGCCTGCCTGGCGGTCGCCGATCTCAATGGGGATGATCTGCCGGAAATCGTGGTTGGCTGCATCGGCCGCCTCAGGCCCCCCTACAGCGAGCGCCCTGCCCACGACGAACTGACCTATCTTGCCGGCCAGGGCAACCTCACGTTCGCCGAGCG
>CAZLBS010000463.1:2490-3526 GCA_964557505.1 uncultured Nitrospiraceae bacterium
CGCCCCCCGCTGCGCGCAGGCTTTGCGCCCTATGCCATTGCCGCCGCCAACATCGACGCCCGTGCCAGTCTCGATCTTGTCGTTGTCAACTTCCTTGCCGCGAAACAACGCGACCTCATGCTCTTCCAGAACTTTGGGGATGACTTGTATGACCCGCACCCATTCACTTTGCCCGATGAGCGCCTGGCCTACACCAAAATGCATGACTTGGAAAACCAGCCGGTGTTCACCAAACCCGGCTTGACGAGTCTCGCCGTACATGACTTAGACGGTGATGGGCTGCGCGACGTATTGGCAACCGGCTGGAGCAGCGACGTCCTCGTCCTCTTCCCAGGACATGCCGACACCTTTTTTGGAGCGCCCCGCTTTATCCCCTGCGCAGGCGGGCCGCGCGACATCGCGCTTGCAGATATTGACCAAGACGGCAATATGGATGCGGTGGCGACGCTCTACAGCACCGGAGAGATCGCCCTCTTCAAAGGAGACGGCGCGGCAGGTTTTGAAGCCGTCCACCGCTTTCGCTCGCGCGGCGATTTGCCCCACCGCGTGCGCACGGCAGACTTCAATCAGGATGGCCATCTCGACTTGGCTGTATCGCATACGCACGCCGAGGACGCGGTTGGCATCTTTTTCGGGGCGGGAGACTTCACCTTCCCGCTCACCCAATGGATCGCTTTCGGAGAAGACCGCCATGGTATGGAACACAATGTCCGCGATTTGGCGGTAGCCGATTTCAACGAAGACGGCAAGCCCGACATGGCGGTCGCGCTAAGCGCCTCGCAGGAAGTGCGCGTCTTGATAAACCGCAGTCCGGCAGCTTCCGAGGAAACGAACAACTCGCGCAAGACGGCAGACAGCGCAGCGGTGGTTCCATTCGATGCCGAGCGGTACACCTACCCTGATGGCCAACCCCGGGCGTTGTCGGTGGCTGATGTAAACAACGACGGCGTGGCCGATATCGTCATCGCGCTCGCTGGGGCCGATAGCCTTGCCTTCCTCATGGGCAGATGATCCATATCAGCAGGCCCCAGGCTAA
>CAZLBS010000464.1:0-1880 GCA_964557505.1 uncultured Nitrospiraceae bacterium
GCTGCCGCCGTTTGGAGAGCAGTGGTTTGCGCCACCTCCAGAAGATGACCCGCTGTATCAAGAGTTCGGCGGCGACCCAGGCCGTGAGTGGACGTTCGCGCTCAGCGCAGATGCCTTGGAGGCCCCCCCTTGGGAGGGCGCCGCGTTCAAGGGCAGCGCCTACATCAACGAGACGGACAGCGGCGTCAGCAGCTATGAAGCCCAGGTTGGCCAGGGCCGAATCTATGGCGGCTATCACGCGCGAAACTCGGACAACCGCTACACCTTGAGCGCGCATTGGGAAGGCATCCCCGTCCATTACCTGCTCGATCACTTGGCCTTGCCGACGGTCCTCACTGGGACGACCACTGGCCAGTTCGACTACTCGATGGATCGGGACGACCCCAGCACCCGGCAAGGGGAGGGCCAGTTCCAAATTGACGAGGGCGCATTCAGCGCCGACTATCTCGTCGGGCTGTTGCAGGGAGGCGGCCAAGATGCCTCGATGCTGCCGCCATCCCTCGCCATCGAGCACCTCCAGGGCGCCATCGTACTGACGGGCGATCGCCTCCAGACGCCGAGCTTCGCGGCGATGCTTCCGGGCCTGACAGCCGAAGGCAGCGGCGCCTACGTCTTCAGCGGCGACATGCACTATGACGTCGCCGTGGCTATTGACCCCGGCCTCGCGGAACGCATCCCCATCTTGCGTGACTCCTTCAATCTCGAAGGGATGAAAGTCGCAAATACCCCCCTTGAGCTGTCGTTCAACATTTCCGGGCCGGTATTCAATCCGCAGGGCCGTGTGGCCGATTTGCCGCCCGCATCGGTCACGCTGGTCAGCGGCGCCCTCGGGATTACCAGCGAGGTCATCGACATTCCTAGAAATCTTCTGTTCGATTTGCTAAAAATAGCAGGGGGGATCGTCGCTTCAGGGCGGCCATAGCCATTTGCCGTCATTCAGCCGCGCCTGCCGAGGGCGCTGTTGCGGGCACGGCGGCCCTGTTTTTCCCGCCGTATGCCCGGGTCGCGCTTCCTTCGCCATTCTGACCATCATTACGGAGAACGAGTTCAGCCACTGTGGAAATCAAGTTTTCGAAACCCAGCCGCGAGTGCACGGCAACTGGCCGCCCCTTTCAACATGAAGAATCCATCGTGTCGCTAGTCCGGCTGCGAGATGGAGCGCTCATCAGGGAAGATTACGCACGTGACGCGTACGAGGAGCGGCAGGCGGCGGGAGCAGTCGCGGTGTGGTCCTGCGTCTATTACGACCCCCAAGTCTTGCAGCAGGAGCCCGAGGAGTCGTACTCCCCCCTGCGCCGCATCTTCTACGACGCATCCGCCGAGGATAGTAGACACCATACGGCCGTGGCCTTTTTGGCAGCCCAGTTGCTCAAGCGGCAAAAAGTATTTCGCCTGGTCAAGCAATCGGATGGCGAGGAAAACGTGCACATTACGCTGTATACGGACCGGGTCAACGAACGCCTCGTCGAGGTTCCCGACCCCGGCCTGACCTACGCCGAGATGGACGCCGCGCGCGAGACCCTGGCGCAGCAGCTCGCGGCGCTCGAAGCCGGCGAAGCGGCTCAGGCGGACGAAGCAGAAGGCAAATCGGCGGTGGCAGCGGCAGCAGAAGGGAATGACAGCCATGGCGCCCCCTAAAGACGGCGATCATGCCAGGGGCAAAAACAAGCCCTCGCCAAAGACACGGCAGCTCGAGTACACCCCCGGCCAAGTCATCATTGCTGTCTGCGTCATCATCGCCTTTGGCTTGACCATGCTGATGCTCGGCATCGTGGTGAATCAGATAGACTCACGGCTGAATCGGCGCGCGGTCGATGGCGAGACCGCGCAAGCCCAAGCAGGAGGCGGGGCGGATACTGAGCAACAGGGCCAGCAGGTCT
>CAZLBS010000464.1:1890-3518 GCA_964557505.1 uncultured Nitrospiraceae bacterium
CTCCCCGCTCCGGCCCTCGGACCTTGACGACGCGGAGGCCGAGACCGCACCGCCAGGGCGCGCCGAAGTTTCGCTCGATGAATTGGACGATGCCGGCAACGCGGACACCCTCGACGAGCCACGCATGGTCATCCCCCCGAGCCCGCGCGAAGAATCCTTGCCCCAAGAAATCAACCGCCCCCGCGTGGCGCCGCCTCAACCGCCCGTGCGGCCCCAAGCCGAGCCACCATCGGCGCCGGCTGGCCCGAGGGATTCAGTTGACACAGATGCATCCGTTGGCAATACTCCTAGCGATACGCAGGGCGATTCCCAAGGCAGCCCGCCGGCGCCGGAGGAGCCTTCGGGCGGCGTGGCTCCAGAGCAGGCGGCTGAGGTGCTCGCTCCGATTGACCTCGAGCCCACGGACGATGCCGCCGCTGCACGGCAAGCACGTGCCCGCGACGCCGCGTTCCCTGAGGAAGCTACACGTGCCTTTCCCGCGAATGCTGCGTTCACCATTCAGGCGGCAAGCTTGTCCGGGTGGAATCGTCAGGGGGCCGTAGACGCCTACAACGAATTGGTCAAAGCAGGCGATTGGCCCGTGCGCATTGTGCCAACGCCAGATGCCGAACATCTTCGGCTATATGTAGGGGCATTCGCGGAAAAGGCCGAAGCAGACGCTGCCCTTGGGGAACTGAAGCAGCAGAAGCGCTATGAGCAGAGCTTCCTCAAGACGCTCGGCCAGCAGGAAGGAGAAGAGGAGCCGTCATGAAGGTGGCTGTCATTGGGCCGGGGGCCATCGGGAGTCTGTTCGCGGCCAAATTGCACACAGTCGGCGTGCCCGTCACGCTGGTCGACCACAAGGCCGAGCGCGCCAAGCGGCGTTCCAAAGAGGGCTATGCCCTCGAAAGCAACGGCGCAACGCAGACCTATACGGTGCCCTCGGAAGCCAAGGTGCCGGGCGACGCTGAGATGCAGATCGTAGCCGTCAAGAGCTACAGCATTGAAAGTCTGAACTTGCTTGAGGGCGTGCCCACCTTGGTGCTCTCGAATGGCCTCGGCAATATTGAATCCGTTTGCGGCAAGGTCGGCAGTGCTAATGTGCTCTGTGGCGTTACCTATGAAGCGGTCACACGCCTCGATGAACACGCCTTCCGGCACGTCGCCTCCGGACTCACGCACGTGGGCCCCTGGACCTCCTGCGATCCGATGCCCATCCTAGAAGCCCTGCAGCGCGCTGGATTCGAGGCCGAACTGAATGAAGCGCCCGGGCAAGCCTTATGGGAAAAGGTCATCGTGAACGGGGCCATCAATCCCATCTCCGCGCTCACCGGCGTGCCCAATGGAGACCTCATGAAGGTGCCCGAGTTGCGGGCGCTGGTGCGCGACCTCGTGGTGGAATCCGTCAAGGTCGCGGCAACGGAAGGCTACCGCTTCGCGCGCAGCCTCGTCGAACATACCGAGTGGGTCTGCGAAAACACCGCCAGTAATTTGTCTTCGATGCTTCAAGACATCCGGGCGGGCCGGCAAACGGAAATCGAAGCAATCAGCGGCGAGATTCTCCGGCGGGCAGAACTGGCCACGCTGGCATGTCCGCGCACGCGGGTGGTGTATCAACTGGTCAAAGGCCTGGAGCGCATCTAACCGGC
>CAZLBS010000465.1:0-1741 GCA_964557505.1 uncultured Nitrospiraceae bacterium
AAAGTCCGATCCGCCAGCTTGCCCGGGTCGGCCTTGGCGGCACGGGCAATCTCGTTGGCGCGGGCTTCGGCGGTGTCCAGGCTGAAAGTCTCGACGGAGGTGTCCGGCGTGTATGTGCGATAGTTCACATGATAGTAGAAATCGGGCTTGCTGGACGTAACCTTGCAGGACTTCGCATAGGGAATGGGCAAGTAGCTGTTCCACCCACGCCCGCGCATTCCCGCGATGGGCGTGACGAAGGGCGCATGCTCCCCGCTCAAGAGATTCTCCAGGGGCATTTCGATGGCGGGTTGCGCCGCGCCGTCTAGATAAATGCGCAGGATGCCGGCATCGCCGGGGTTGGCGGACCAAATGCGCACGAGCGCGCCTGGGCCGGGCGCATCCATCATTACGTATTCGTCCGCACCATTGCGTGATTCGACGCGCACGTGATGCCCCCGGTCGGCGTTGGCGAACCAGTTCTCATCCGTTGCAACCGCCGGGTTCGTGGAGCGCCGGTCGTAGCTTGAGAATTGCCGCGTAATGTAGGCGGGCTCCGGCAGCGACGCGAGCCGCTCCAAGTTGGTCATCTCGTTCAACAAAGATGAAAAGGTTACGTCGCCCGCCCACGACGAGACGGCGGTGCATAACGCAACCAGTCCAACCAAGGCACGTTTCCCCATAATGCTTTCCCCCCCTGTTGGCTCCCGGTGTGCAGGGCGTCATCATATCCGCGCCGCATGCGCCCGGCAACCTGTTTTGCCTGACCCGCCGGCTTCCCGTATCATCGCGCCCCGGAAGGAGCAGCCCCATGATTCGTGTATTGTTCGTCTGCCTTGGAAACATCTGCCGCTCGCCGACGGCCGATGGCATTTTTCGCCATATGATTGATCAGCGCGGCTTGAAAGATAAGTTCGCGTGCGACTCCGCCGGTACCGAGGCGTACCACGCCGGCGAACCAGCCGACCGGCGCTCGGTGCGCGAAGCCGCCCGGCATGGGGTCGACCTCAGCTTTTGCGTGTCACGTAAAGTTGCCGATGCGGATTTTCATGAATTCGATTACATCATCGCAATGGACGAAATGAACTACAGCGATTTGATGGAGCGCTGCCCGCCTGCCGCCACGCATAAGATTTCGATGATGCTCGATCACGGACCCAGTACCGGCATTCGCGCGGTGCCCGACCCCTATTACAATCCTGACGGTTTCGACTTGGTCTTTCGCTTGGTGCACGATGCGTGCGAAGGACTGCTGAACAAGCTGATCGACCAGCACTATCCGGAATATGCCGCCCGGCCCCGCTGAGGCACTTGAAGCGGCTCTCGGCCAAGGGGTGCAGCGGCTCAGTGGACTCAGCGGCGGCTGCATTGGAGATGTCTACAGGGCCAGCCTCGAAGACGGTTCCGTGTTCGTCGCCAAGCATGACGAAAGCAACGGCGCGTGCCTCGACCTTGAAGCCTATATGCTGCAATATTTGGCGGAGCACAGCGAGTTGCCCGTGCCGGCGGTCCTATTCAGTTCGAAACATCTCTTGGTCATGGAGCACATCGAGGGCGAGAGCCGCTTCGGCAATCAGGAGCAGCGGCATGCGGCGGAGCTTCTGGCTGCACTCCATGAGGTCAAAGGCGACGCGTTCGGCCTTGAGCGCGACACGCTCATTGGCTCGCTGCACCAGCCCAATCCGCGATGCGATTCGTGGCTTGAATTCTTTGCGCAGCACCGGCTGGTCTACATGGCCACGCAAGCCAACCGCGCGGGTTC
>CAZLBS010000465.1:1751-2486 GCA_964557505.1 uncultured Nitrospiraceae bacterium
GTTCCGTTACGGATGCACTGCTTCGCCGCGTGACGCGCCTGAGCGGCTCGCTCGGCCAATGGCTCGCCGAGCCGCCGCATCCTTCACTCCTGCACGGCGATGTATGGACGACGAACGTATTGGCATCGAAAGGCCGCATCACCGGCTTCATTGATCCGGCCGTCTATTATGGACACCCCGAAATCGAGCTGGCCTTCACCACGCTGTTCGGGACCTTCAGCCGCCCCTTCTTCGAGCGCTATCACGAATTGCGCCCCATACCGGACGGCTTCTTTGAAACACGCAAGGACATTTACAACTTGTATCCGCTCCTCGTGCATGCATGCTTGTTTGGGAGCAGCTACGCGATGAGCGTGGACGCTATCGTCAGCCGCTTGGGCTATTGAGATCAGGCTTAGAGTTGCTTGGGCGCTGCCGGGTTACCCACATAAAGCCGGCTGCGCTGGATGCAAAGATGAATAGCGCCGGAAGCAACACGGGCAAGGGCACCCCATGTTCTTCCACGTGTTGCGGATCAAGGAACCGGTTTGCTGCGGCCGGCATGAGGCCTGCCGCCAGCAAAACGCCCAGCGCATTGTTGATGCCATGCGCCACCATGCCCGGCACGATTGAGCCGCTTCGGTAAACGAGCCACGTCAATAGGATGCCGCTCAATGCCGTGATGAACACGCGATAGATGCTGATGTGAAAAAGGCCGAAGAGGTCGATTTCGGCACAGAAGAGACGGTGAGGGCC
>CAZLBS010000465.1:2496-3512 GCA_964557505.1 uncultured Nitrospiraceae bacterium
AAGATGAACCCGCGAAAGAGCAGCTCTTCGCAAATGGCGGGCGACAAGGCGGCCAAGAAGAGCAGGCCCAAAATGCCAAACGGCGCCGCGGATGGCTCGAAGAGCGGCGCCATCATGTCCTCCAAGCCCTCTGGAAATGGCAGCACCTGGCTTTGCCAATAGGCCGCTTGCATCAACAGAACCAGCCACGACGTCATCAAGGGGATGATGATTGCCAGCGGCATGATGGCTGTTCGATGCAACCACAGCGTTTGCACCGGCTCAATGCGCAGATAGAGCATGAGGCCCAAAACGGGCAGCAGCAGGAAGACCCACTGGGTGACGAAGAGCCCGGCATAAATGTTCCATTGCTGCAAATAGCTGGCCGGATAGAACAAGAGCAACAAGATGAAGGCGAAGAGGCCGAAGGCCAGGCCGGGCGTGGGCCGTTCCCGGGGCGGGATCGCCGAGCGGCGCAACGTCAGCGGTATCGCGCGCTCGCCAGAGAGCAACAGGTCATCCTGCTGGAAGAGCCACGTGGCCGCCTGCAGGGCCAGCAGGCCGAACGCCGCCGTACTGATCAAAACCGCGAAGAACCCTTCCGCGCTTGCATCACCCAACAACATGGCCTTTAAGAGCAGGGCCACATTCGCGACTGGTATGAACTGCGTATAGGCATCGAGTTCGATGCCGGGAACCGCGACCACCGCGGCGGGCATGATCATCACCAGCAGAAAAGGGGTCAGTAAGTTTTGAGCCTCTTTGAAGGTGCGCGCGAGCACCGCTACGGCCATCATGCTGGCGCTGATGAGCACGGCAAAGAGCAGCAGAGTCATGAGCGCCATCATAATTACTTGGGGCGTGATGTCGAGCCGAAACTCGAGTTGGTCTTCCGTAAGCGAACCAAGCTGGGTCAAGAGCGTTGCCGACATGCTGGCAAGGTTGAGCAATCCCGTCAGCACGCACAAAAGAAATACCGCGAAGAATTTCCCCCACACGATCTCGAGTTTGCGCACGGGCGTCGAGAGCAGTGTTTC
>CAZLBS010000466.1:0-1900 GCA_964557505.1 uncultured Nitrospiraceae bacterium
CTCGAGCGGACGAAGGTGCCGCGCGAGGCCATCGAGAGCGTTGTCTGGGCCGGGGTCGTTCTGCCAGGCGGCGCGCCAAACATCGGGCGGGAGATCGTGCTTGATCTCGACCTGCCTCATGCCATCGAAGCCCACACTGTAACGCGCGCCTGCACGTCCGGCATCTTGTCAGTTACCCAGGCAGCCGCCGCCATCGAGCGTGGCGAAGCCTCCGTCGTGATTGCGGGCGGCAGCGACTCGACCAGCAACGCCGAAGTCAAGATGCCGCAAAGCTTCGTGCACAAAACCGGGCCCGTCCTTATGAGTTCGAAGGCAGGCGTTGTGGATTACTTCAAGCTGCTCGGTCAAGTGAGCATCCACAAGGACCTCATCCCGCAGCGTCCCCAGATTCGGGAACGCACGACCGGGGAGTTGATGGGCGAGGCAGCCGAGCGCATGGTGGAGTATTGGGGCATCTCGCGCGAGGAGCAAGATAAGTTCGCGGCGCAGTCGCATCAGCGGGCGGCGGAAGCCCTCGAGAATGGTCGATTCGACGATGAGATCGCCGCGGTGACGACGCCGGACGGCGAGCGCGTCGACGCTGACAATGTCGTGCGGCGGGACACATCGCTTGAGAAGTTGGCGAAGCTTCGCCCTGTGTTCGCAGAGAACGGGTCGCTCACGGCAGGCAACTCGAGTGCGCTCACGGACGGCGCGGCGGCACTCCTGCTCATGAGCGAAGAAAAGGCGAACGAGTTGGGAATGACGCCGCTCGCGTATTTCGAGAGTTGGTCTTATGACGCAGTGGACCCGGGCGATCAACTGTTGATTGGACCGGCGGTTTCCATGCCGCGCGCTCTCGAGCGGGCGGGATTATCGCTGCAAGACGTAGACCTCATCGACGTGCACGAGGCCTTTGCGGGCCAGGTGTTGTGCGTGCTCCGTGCCCTCGCGAGCGATGATTTTGCCCGCAAATATCTCGGCACAGACCATGCGCCCGGCGAGGTGCAGGCGGAAGCCATCAACGTGCATGGCGGGTCCGTGGCACTGGGGCATCCCTTCGGGGCGACAGGCGCTCGCATGGTCATCACTATGGCCAACGAACTCCACCGCACCGACAAGAATACGGCGCTTCTGGGGCTGTGCGCAGCAGGGGGCCAATCAACCGGAGCCGTGCTACACGCCATTCGATAGCAGGCGTGGCGCAGGTTGCGCGCCGCCTTTCGCGAAGGCGTGAGCGGCGGCATCCTCCGCGGACCCTCGATCACTTGGCAAGGCGCATAATCAAAGGCGGCGAATAAACGGAGCGCGTTGCTTTCATCCTCGGCTTTCCTCTTGGGCGGTATAGAGACCGAGAAAGTAGGCGATGACAATGGCCAGGTAGAACTGGCCCATGATCGTGTGCAGGATGACGAGGCTGCGAGCAAATGGGTGCACGGGCACGATATCACCGTAGCCCTGCGTCGCCTGCGTAACGAAACTGTAGTACGCGAACGTTGCGAGCGGCGGTGCTGAGGCCGCATCGGCCTCTGTTCGCGAAGATATGTGGAACGCACCTGGCATTGCCCATTCATGCATCGCGTAGAGCAACCCCCACATAAGGCCGAAGACAATGTACAGGTTGATCGCTCCAAGAATGGTTTCGCTGGAAACGGAACGTGCTCGTAACAACGCAATCAACAGTACATAGCAGGCATAGAGCAGAAACAGCACAATCGCCAGGGCAACCGCGACTTCTAATGGGCTCCATTGGGCCGCCGCCGAGCCGCTTTGGCTCCATCCTGAAATGGTAAGAAAAATCAGGCAAGGAATAGCCAGTCCCGTCAGCGCCGCACGTGTAACGGCCTTTGGCCCCACCAGCAGCCACACAGCAAGCGCCATGGCAAAAAGATACAGGAACAGCATCCAGGCCCCCGGCACC
>CAZLBS010000466.1:1910-3507 GCA_964557505.1 uncultured Nitrospiraceae bacterium
GGCTGGAGGAGGATAAGCAACGTCAGGGCGGCCAGTAATCCCCGATTTCCTAATGAGGCTAGATACTGCACGATGAGCAAAATCCCCGCATTAAACTGCGCCTGTCAGATGCGCCACTGATTGGCCGCCGTCAGGCCCGGCGGATTCCGGGCGCGCATTGGCGGGGAGACACTCTGGCGCGGGCAATGGCTCTCGAAGGCGCCGGTGGCGGCGCTTGGTCTGGCTCGCCGCCGGTTGTCCGTCTGCGGGCCGGCATCCCGCCGCCTCCCCAAACTATTCGTCCCCTTCATCGCTTTCCACTTCGCGGGTACGCACCACCTCTTTCCTGGGCGCGAGGGCTTCCGGGGCTTGTGCCTCCTGTGTGCGCGGCGCCTCCGGAAAGTGGACATCCCGCTGAGGAAATGGAATCTCGATGCCTTCGCGCGTGAGCGCTTTGCGGATGGCTATGCCCACTGCACTTGATGTCCCCAGGCTGACATCGAAATCATGGACCCAGAACAGCACGCGGAAGTCCAGCGAACTCTCACCGAATGCCTGGAAGAGAATCAATGGCGCGGGCTCCGTGGCGACATTGCCGACGGACTTAACGGCGGCTTCGATGACCTCCTTGGCATGTTCAAGGTCTGTGTGGTAGGCGACTCCCACGATGATTTCGAGCCGGCGGTTTCTATCTGACAATGTATAGTTCGTCACCTGCTGTGAGATCAGGTCGGCATTGGGCACGATCACTTCGGAACCTTCGTACGTCCGAACCACGCTCGCACGGACGCCAATACGCTTGACGACCCCCATCAAGGTCCCTACTTGCACGTTGTCCCCGACATGGATGGGGCGTTCAAAGAGCAGGATTAGTCCTGACATGAAGTTGCTGACAATGTTTTGGAGGCCGAAGCCGATGCCCACGCCTAAGCCGCCAGCTACGAACGCGAGGTGCGACATATCGAAACCGATTGCCGCCGTGCCGATGAAGAACGCGCTGGCAATGATGATGTAATGGGTGCTGGTTGAGATAATGGCGGGGACGCCTCGCGGCAGCGACATGCGCGGCAGGACATCTTCTTCTAGGAAAAAGCGCGTCAAGCGCGACACATACACGGCGAGCCAAATGGCCAAGACGAAGAACGCTATCGATACCGGTGCAATACTGAGTTCGCCGATTTCGAAGCGCGCGCCGAGAATGCTTTGGCTCAGTGCCACAACCGGTTCCCGGAGCCGAAACGCGATCAGTGCCGCCCAGACTGAGAGAGCAATGGCGAGCCATGCCACGGCGCGATGCAGCCTTACGTTGAGCACATGTTTATTGTTGCTAATCGAGCGCAGTCTGCTGGCCGCTGAGCTGCCGAGCACGAGGGTTGCGAGCATGTTGATCACCAGCGCAAGCGTGGCGAGCCCGACAGCAGCGAGGCTGCTTCTCATGACGGCGCCCATGGCGTATGACGCGAACTCCGTGGCGCCGAGCACGTTGCCCACGAAGGCCGAGGCAAGCAGCAGCGCGAACACGAGCACAATGGCCTGTGCGAATCGCCGGCCACGCCAGGCTCGAAAGGTTTCGTCCGTTCGGGCAATTCGCCACAGCGCCAGCAGCGCACCGATTGAT
>CAZLBS010000467.1:0-3479 GCA_964557505.1 uncultured Nitrospiraceae bacterium
CCAAATATGCTGTCACGCCCACGGCGATAACGAACAGAAAGATGATGACCAAGCTGTTCATGCCTGTTTCTCCGCGTCCGCGGCCGCCGGGAGCGATTGGTTGCGCGTGCCGCAGCTTCACGCGAATAATGGCAGAAACGAGCGCATGCATCGAAGTTTCACAACATAGGGAGCACGAGAGCGTTTTGGGCGAAGGAAGCTGCTGCACACCGGGCCGTGAGCCCGCGAACGCTGGAAGCACGAGCACGGCGGACGCCGCCACGTTCGCGCGAGTGCCTGCCACGGCGGCGAATACGCGGGGCATGAAGCGGCTCGAGGGCGGCGCGTTCCTCATGGGCAATGACCATGGGACGTATCCCGAGGATGGCGAGGGCCCGGTCCGCGAGGTGACGCTCGCGCCGTTCTACATGGATGCGACGTCGGTGACGGTGCGGCAGTTCAAGAAATTTGTGGAAGAGACTGGGTACAAGACCGAGGCGGAAGCCTTTGGATGGTCGTTCGTGTTTCAAGCCCTCGTGCCGAAGGACAAGCTGCCGAAGATTCAGCAGGCGGTGGCGGGATTGCAATGGTGGCTCAAGGTGGACGGCGCCTATTGGAAGCGCCCCGGCGGCCCAGGCACGCACGTGAAAGACTTGATGGACCACCCCGTGACGCATGTGTCGTGGAATGACGCGATTGCGTATTGCGCGTGGGCGGGGAAGCGCCTGCCGACGGAAGCCGAATACGAATACGCCGCACGCGGTGGATTGGTGCAGAAGCGCATGCCCTGGGGCGATGAACTCACCCCGAATGGCGAACACCGCTGCAACATCTGGCAGGGCGATTTTCCGCGCGTGAACACGAAGGAGGATGGCTATCTTGGCACGGCCCCGGTGCGCGCCTACCCGCCCAACGGCTACGGATTGCATCACATGTCAGGGAATGTATGGGAATGGTGCCAGGACTGGTGGAGTCCTGACTTTCATGTCGACGGCCCGCGGGACAATCCAGCCGGGCCCGCTTCTGGTGATGCGAAGGTGATTCGCGGCGGCTCGTTTTTGTGCCACGACTCCTATTGCAACCGGTACCGTTGTTCCGCCCGCACCCACAATACGCCCGACAGCAGCACGTGCCACATGGGCTTTCGTTGCGTCGTGGATGTCCTTGATGAGTGAGGCCGCCGCTGTGCATTTCAGCGTGTCGTGGGGGCGCCTGGTCTGGGGCATGACGAGCATCACATGCAGCATCTTTGTCCTGGTGATTCTCATGTTTTCATTCGTCGAGCCCGAGCCTGGGCGAGAAGCGCAGTGGCAGACAGGGGCCCGCGGCGCCTACATCGTCATTGGTCTCATCACCGGGGTGTGCTTGCTGTACGCGCCCACCGGCTACCGGGTCACGCCCGAGTATGTCGAAGTGGTGCGGCTGGCGCCCAATTGGCGCATCCCCCGCGGCGCCATCACGGCGGCGAGCCACGTCAACATTGAGCAATCGTGGCGCGTTTTCGGCAATGGCGGATTGTTCGGCTTCATTGGCTGGTACCGCAGCCGCGACTTACGCACCTACTTCGCCGCCTGGACCCGGCGCGACAAAGCCGTGGTGCTTTGGCGAACGGCGGGCGATATTCCCGTGGTGCTTTCGCCTGATGACCCGGAGGCCTTCTTGTCCGCGTTGAACGTGCCGGAGGCGCCCGCGTGACTGTGACAGCCGGCATGTTGTCAGACGGGCCGTTTCCAGGCGGCGTCGAGCAGTGGGCGGCACAGTTGGCGGGCGATGCCGCGATCGCCTCGTTGCCAGCCCTGCTTGTGGCCGGGGCCGCATACTGCTTTTTTGGCTATCCGCTGCTGAGGCTGCTCATTGCCTTGCTCGGATTCGTCTTGGCTGGCGGCATGGCCGCCTTGCTGGGCGCCTGGGCCAGCGGGGGCGAACCCTTGGTCACCGGCATCGCAGGTCTCATCGGCGGGATTGCCGGCGCCCTCGCTCTCGGTTTCGTCTACAAGGCCGGGATATTCGCCGTTGGCTTGACGGGCGGCTTGCTCGCGAGCGTGCGCATGCTCGAAGGCACGGAAGAATCCTGGGTGCTCTGGGCAATCCTTGGCTGCGCGGTAGGCGGCGGATTGCTTGCCTTGGCCCTGCAACGCCGTGTAATGGCACTGGCGACGGCGGGCATTGGCGGCTTCTTGTTGTCCTCAGCAGGGGCTTATGCCTTGACGGGCGGTGAGCCGCAAGCCCTTAGCGAGCAAGGGCGCTGGGCGCTGCTCGCTGGCTGGGTGTTGCTCACGGCAGCCGGTCTTTCGGTCCAATTGGCCCTCACCCGCAAACGTCCCAAAAAGACGTGAAGGCCCCGCCCCAAGGCGTCGTCTAGGAATACGGACGCTCGACCTACGGCACAGTTGCGCGGCGGAGCGACTTGATACCGCGCTAGACGCATGCGACAATCCAGCATGGCGCAGCGGTGTATTCTGGGAAACAGGCGGTATGTGCCCCGCCGTGTCCGCGCCAGCGAACGCGCATTGGAGAATGCCATGATTTGCGAACGATGCCGGAAGCGCATGGCTACGTTGAAATACACCGAGGTTGTGGACGGCAAAGCGTATGCGCGCAACATCTGCGATATGTGCCTGCGCGACTTGCAAGGCGACGCCGCTATCGGCTTCGAACTGGGCGGTGATGCCCCCAGCCCAAAGCACATGGGCGGCGAAGCGCAGGCCTCGCCCGTGACGGATCTTGCCCCCACAAGCGATTCGGTTTGTTCGGTCTGCGGCACGCGCCTCTCGGAGGCCATGCAGACCGGCCGCGTCGGTTCGGCTGCCTGCTATGCCGAGTTTCGCAGCCAACTCGAGCCTCTCCTGCGCTCAAAGCATCCAGCCCTCATCCACCGGGGAAAGGCGCCGGGACAGCATGCCGGGCAAGACAGCGTCTTGCGGCAGCTCCAAACCAAGCGCGCTCTCTTGCGGAGCGCCCTGAAAATGGAAAACTATGAAGAAGCCGCGGCCTTGCGCGATGACATCAATACCCTGGAAGCGGCGCTCAAGCCAGGACATAATTAGCTCATGCTGGAATCGTTGCTAGACAAAGCGGCTCCGTGGACCTTGGGGACCGGGGCAGAAGCGGCCATCGCGGTATTCTGCCGCGGCACGCTGGCACGCAATATGCCGGACCTTCCCTTTCCCTCGCATGCCAGCGAAGAAGAGCGCATCACGGGCGAGCAGCGCATTCTCACGGCCTTGGAGCAATCCGGCGCGCTTAGCCGCGGTCAGTACTTTTCGTTTGCCGAGATGGCCGCACGCGAACTGGCTGTCCTTCGGGAACGGGGACTGCTCGGGCGGGAATCCGCGTTCGAAGAGGCGCTCAATGTTCCCGGCCGCGGCATATACATCGCGAATGACCAAGCGCTCGCGCTCCAAGTCAATTGCGCGGATCACGTCAGAATGACCGCGGCGCGCTCGGGGCTCGATGTCGAGGAGGTCTGGACGCAGCTGGATCGCTGCGATTCCGAACTG
>CAZLBS010000468.1:0-3478 GCA_964557505.1 uncultured Nitrospiraceae bacterium
GATTCCCCCGGGCATGGGCGGCGCCCTGCGGCTTGCCCACGAGTTTCGCGCGCCGCAATCAGGCGAGATCACCATTACCGTGGCCGGCAGCCCCTCGCGCCTGGACGACGGCGCGCGCATACAATGGCATGGGTGGTTTCTTGAGGAGGCGCCGCCGGAGGGCGAAGAGACGGCCGAGGGCGAAGCGGCATGAACGAACGCATCCGCATTGCCCTCTTAGGTACAGGCACGGCCGTTGCGGTTGGCTTGCTTGCATGGGCCCTGGTCAACGCGGGATACATCTCTCTGCCCTCGCTCGCCTGGCCCGCGGCCGGGGGCGGCGGCGGTCCATCCGATGCAGAGTCGGAGCGGCTCGTCTCGAACACCATCCCCTTTCGCTATTGTGAACCCGGGGCCTTCACGATGGGCACCCCAAGCGAGACCATCGAAAATACTCCTTGGCTCCGCAACATGCGCGAGTGGGTTGCGGCCGAAGCTCCCCCCAGACAAGCCGAGATTGACGAGGGCTTCTGGCTGAGCGAAACCGAAATCACGCTGGCCCAGTGGATCAACATCATGGGAGAGGTTCCGAATCAAGGTGCGGGCGGCGGCATCATGGATGCGCCCTTGACCTTTGTATCATTGGAAGATGCGCAAGCGTTCCTTGCCGCGCTAAACGAAACCGGCGAGGGGCTCTACCGGCTGCCGACCGAGGCCGAGTGGGAGTATGCCGCGCGGGCCGGCTCGGACACATTGTTCCCATTCGGCGATGATCCCGCGCTGCTGGCCGAGTCCGCATGGGTGCGCGTCAATGCGCCAAACGGCGAGCCGCAACCCGTGGCGGCCCTAAAGCCGAACGCATGGGGATTTTACGACATGCTCGGAAACGTCTGGGAGTGGTGCGCGGACGATTACATCGCGCTGCCATACAGCGCCGCAACACAACCGGTCAACGTCATTCGCGGCGGCAGCGCCGCTCAGACCGCTCTCTTCGCCCGCCCGGCAAGCCGCGCCGGCCTGCCCGCCGAACTTCGGCATCCCCGAGTCGGCTTCCGCGTCGTATTTGTCCCCGCACAATAACGGCTCGCTCAACACGTCTCATCGCGCGGTTGGATATTTCGTCCGCCAAGCCGCATCATGTGCACATGCATACCGCGTCTCATATACGAATTCGCTTGTTGGCATGGTGCATCTGCGCAGCTTCTGGCTCGTGCCTCATTGCCTGCATGGCTGCCGCGGCCGATGCGCCCACCTTGCAACCCGGAAGCGGGTTTTCGGCTGCCTCCGGCATCCCGCGCTTCCTTGCCGCAGCCCCTCTTCTGCCTCCCGAAACCGGAAGCGATGAAGAGCGCTATGCCCTGCCAGCGCGCACGCCCAAATCAATGGCCCGTTGGAGTTGTGTGCCCTATCAGTCCTTCAGAGGACGCTTTGCGCTGGGCGTCGCCGCGTTTCACATCAGCGGCATCGACCGCGTCGAATTCATCCTGAATGGCGGCCCGCCCGCAAGCGTCGCTGCACCCAGTCGGAATCCTCGCACAGGGGCCGACGAATACTGGGTGTATTTGGATGCGGATGCCATGGCGCCTGGTCTCGCTGAAGTTCGTGCGACTGCCTACCCCAATGAGGGGGCGCCCCGCGCGTTGACGGGAAACGACATTTTGAGTCCCGATGGCGAACACGCCATGTTTCTTTACGCAGAGCCTGACGGCCAAGCAGGACCCGCCCAGCTATTCGTGAGCCTTGCCGGCAGCCCCAGCGGCGACGGCTCGCGCGATGCGCCCTTCGATACGATCAGCGCGGCGCTGGCCAACGCCCTGCCGGGCAGCGACATCATCCTGCTCGACGCGGGCGCCTATCAAGAGCGCTTCACCGGCGCGGCCATGCCGCCTCCCTTGATGCCCCGCTGGACCACCATTCGGCCCGACGACGGCCTCACCGCCGAAGAGGTGATCATCAGTCAGCCGGCACGGGGGCCGTACGCGCCCCAGGCCAGTCTGTTGCGCTGGCAAAACGTTACCTTCGACTTCGGGCGAATCCAACAGTATGCCGCCCCCGGCGTGCTGACGTGGTTTGATGCCTGCATCTGGACGGACTCCGAAGGATGGGACAATCCCGCCGCCGCGGGGACGCACATCACAGCCCATTACTACGCGACGAATACCGCCGCGCGAGACATGCGGGCAGCTTTTCCCGGCGCCACGCTCCTGCGTGGATGCCGCGCTGAACGCATCAGCGGACCCGTTTTCCAGAACAGCCCATTGATTCTCGATTGCGCGGTCGATACGGTCGATGGAAGCGTACGCGAAGCCAATGCGGTGCTGTACGAGTTGTGGGGCAGCGCGGACAATATCGTGGTCAACGGCATTCAGGCGCGAAACTTGTCCGAGACCCAGGCCCTCTTTTTGCACCCTACCTTCGAAGCCGATGCCGCGGCCACGCACCACGTGCTGCGCGACGCCGCCTTCGTCAACATCGACGTGGAAGCTGCGCCGGTCTTTGATGGACGGGAGGAGGTCGCCTACAAAGCAGGCCGGCTACGGCAGGCGCGGAACCAAGGCGGCCCCCCATTTTCCGAACTCGTCTCGTCGTTCGACCATGTGCTCTTTCGCGACATCATGCTGGCGGGACAGTTGCTCAAGCTGCGCGACGACATCAGCAACCTGGCGGAGCCCCAAGCCTTTCGGGCCCGCCACGTTGTGTTCGAAAACGCCCTGCTTCATCAAAACACATGGAAGACATACGTGCAGCAGCAGCCGCCCGAGGGAGTCCGCTTTACCAATTGCACCAACCCGCTCTGGCGGGCCAGCGCCCCGGCCACGCCGTAGGCCGGCACGGCGCATCTAGCGTGAAATCGCGGCCGCGGTCGCGCGCTCCTGCTGAAGCTCTTCCAGGTGCGCTTCGAACTGCGCATTGCCTGGCTCCAATTCCGTCGCGCGCGTGATCGCCTCGATGGCCGCTTCAATCTCGCCATTCGCCGCAAGCGCCATCGCGAGCGTGTCCTGATAGTCTGCGTTGCCAGGATCCGTGTCCGCGGCGCGGCGGGCCATCGCCAGCGCCTCCTCGAGATTCCGGTCCGCGTCAATCAAGATCACGGCAAGATTGTTGTTGACCCTGGCAAGGCCGGCGTCCTTTTCCAATGCAGCCGTGTACAAAGCCTCCGCCCGCTCGAGATCGCCCGCGCGGTGGGCGGTCAATGCCAGGCTGGCCAGGCCGCTGGCCGACGCCCCGCTGTCCGCTGCCAGCGCGTCCAAAAGGGCGCCGCCCTGGCTGGCCAATGCATCGTTGCCGAAACGCGTCCCAGCAAGGTACCACGCGGATGCGAGGCCCATCTGCTCTGGCGCGGAGGTTTCTGCCATGAGCGCTGCAACACGTTCGATGCCTTCCACAGCCGTCGCCTCATCGGGCGCACGCGCCGCCATAAGTTGCACCCATGCGCTGCGCCATCCCGCCGATTCGGCGAGCAAGGGCGCCGCATAGGTTTGCGCTTCCGCTACATTGC
>CAZLBS010000469.1:0-3472 GCA_964557505.1 uncultured Nitrospiraceae bacterium
ATTACCGAGGATATCCTTGCGCACGATGGCTGGCTGGTACGCATGGACCACGACTCGGCGCCGCGCGATGAGGCAATGCAAGCGCGGATCGATGCCAGAGCGGAAGCCCTTGCGCCGGAAGCGGACGACTTTGTGATTGACAATGCCGAGCGCTTGTCGTTTGTCGATCTGGGGTATGTGGGAGCCGAGGCCATACGGCGCGAGACGGGCGCGGATATCGCGTTTTTGCACGGCGGCCAGATTATCCGGGACACCTTGCCGCCGGGTCCTGTTGATGTGAACGCGGTGTTTCGCACGGGGGGGCAGCGCGCGGCAGACATCGTGATGCTGGAGATGTCTGGCGAGGAGATCCACGCGTACGCGCAGGGGCTGGCCAATACGGATTGGGGACGGACGCAGTGGGCGGGATTCCACGGGCGGTACGACAGGGTAGACGGGCAGCAGGTGCTGTGGTCGACCTTGGTTGAAGACGAACGGTACAGCGTTGCGATCAGCGTGAAGGAGTTCGAGACCCGGATGTTGCGCTACTTCGAGCGCCACCCGGACGCGCCTGGAGCAAGCCGCATCGCCGGCCTATCGCCGAGCCCTGCCGATAGCTCGTTTACCTCGGCCACGGTTGCACTCTTGCGCGACCTGGATGGGCGCTCTGCGAAAGCAATGGCGGAGCGCTTGGAACGCGCCGCGTTGCGAAGGTAGCTCGCGCACGCCGAGGCGGCGAACACGCGGCTGCTTGCTTCTGGGCAGGCGGTTTTCTATTTCAGACGGGGCCGTCCTGAAATGTCCGCAGATTGTAGGCCTATTTCCCCCATTGCTATGCTTTAAGCCTGCCCGTGTGGGTTGCGCGTGCACTCGGATGTTCATTGCGGCACTGGCATGACGGGCCGCCTCACTCGAATGCAGTTTGCAGAGGCGCCTTTCCGCGGGTGGCGGCGCTTATCTCAGGAAGGGCCACGTGCCGCTGCGTCCGGCGGCGCTCAGGTTCGGACAGCCCCCAACAAGAAATCGAGGACCCCGTATGAAGGCCATTGGCCAGCACTTGTCGAACCCCTCGGTGGGCGTCCTCGTCGCGATGCTGCTGCCGGTAATCGCCCTGGCAGGGTTTATCAATAAACCCTTTGACGTCGACGATCCGTTGTTTGTGTGGACGGCGCAGCACATTGCCTCGGACCCCTTGGACTTCTTCGGGTTCATGGCGCATTGGAAGTGGTCGGCACAGCCCGCTCATGAGGTGATGCAAAACCCGCCGCTCCTGGCCTATACGCTGGCGCCCATTGGCATGCTCTCGGGCTGGGCGGAATGGGCCTTGCGGGTGTGGATGCTGGTATGGACCATGGCCGCGGCAGCGGGGGTGTATTTTCTTGCGGGCCATTTTTGCAGGCACCGCTTGCTGGCCTCGGCCGTAGCCGTGGTGACGCCTGGTTTCTTGGTGTCAGCGACCCATGTAATGTCGGATGTACCGCTCGTGGCGGCATGGGTTTGGGCGTTGTATTTCTGGATGGGCGGGATCGAGCGCCATGACATGCGGCGCGTTCTCGCCGCCGCTGTTCTCGTGGCGGTTGCGGGTCTGACCAAGTACTTCGGCATTGCGTTGATCCCGCTCTTGGTGGCGCATGGCCTGGCGTCGCGCCAGTTCCGCCCATGGCCCTATATTGCATTGCTGCTCCCGGCAGCCGTTTTCACCGGCTATGAAATCTATACCTATGTCATGTATGGGCATGGCCTCATTCTGGATGCGGGCGCGTTCGTCTACGATTTCGAGCGCGACACCCCGTTGGGCCCCTTGGGGAAGTTCATCACGCTGTTCGTGTTCTTGGGGGCGAGCGTGCCGGCGGCCTGCCTGCTCATCGCATTCGTCCGTCCGCGGGAAGGCTTGGCGGTCCTCGTTGCCACGGGCGTCATCCTTCTGCTCGTGTGGCTCGCGGGCGACCGGGGCTTCTTCTCGCTGCGCTATGAGTGGGATCCCTTTGTGCGAGAGGCAAAATTCTTCGAGCGGGCAAAGGGGGCGCCGTGGGACGCGCCTATTTGGGTGCTGCTGCAGTGGAGTTTTTGGCTGCCCGCGGGGGTGCTGGCCGTGGCGATGGCGGTGAAAGACGCCGTGACCACACGCGATGCGCGTACGCTGACCTTGCTCCTCTGGATTGCCGGGGTCTGCTGCTTTGCCCTGTTTTTTTATCACCTCATCAACGTTCGGGTGCTGCTTCCCGTGTTTCCGGCCTTGGCGCTTGCAGCGGTGCGGGCCGCCGAAGAAGTCAGCGAGAAGGTTGCCGAGACGCACCGGGAGGCGGTCCTTACGCCGTTCGTCGTATCGGGCGTGCTGGCGGTGCTGGCGATGCTGGCGGGCTACCGGCAAGCGGTCATTCAACGCCTCGCGGCCGAGGACATTGCGTCGCGGCATGTGAGCGCGAGCCACACGCTCTGGTTCAGCGGACATTTTGCGTTTCAGTATTACATGGAGCAGCGCGGTGCTGAGCCGGCAGATACCACGCAAGAAGCCGCCATTGAAACCGGCGACCGGTTTGCCCTGCCATCCAACACCGGCTGGCCGCTCTTTCCGGAAGAGGAAGCGGTGCAGTTGCTGCAGGTCTTTGCCTACGAACCGTTCCCATTTTTCAGCATCATGAATTACCACAGCTATGCGGGCTTCTACGCCGACACGGTAGGTCCGCTGCCGTACGTAATCGATCGGGCCCACCCAGAAGAGTACGCAGTGTTTCGGGTCGTCGATAAGCCCGTCATCAAAGTCCCTTAGCGCCGATCGTCATCACCTGCCGCCCGCCGCGGCAGTTGTCAAAACAAGCTCGACCAACTAGGCTTGGAGTTCAAGATTCTTTTCACAGAATTCAACGTAAACCTTTGTTCTTTAGTACCTCCCCGCTCCTCACACTTGGCACTCATTCGTCAGCCGTAGACGGATTACGATCGGTGCGCGTACTCGAACCCTAATGACACGACGCCACAGCCATTCACCATTACGCGTTTAGGAAACGGGACGGGCGAGGTGAACCCGAACGATCTGGCAATCGTCGATCTCGATGCCGCGGCGGCGAGTTCCTTGAATGGGCATTTTACGGACGTTGTCTCGCAAATCATTATCGCGGCAACGCTTGACCCGGCCAATGAAACCACTCACGATGCGAATCTTACGTACACGGAGGGCAGCGAGGAAGCGGCAGCCTGCGGGAAACGTAAGGTCACGCCTGCCGGCGAGCACGAATGGCTGCGAAGGCAGCGAGTGAAATGGCGAGGCCGATGGAGTAGAGCGTGATCAGCACGCGGTTGTTGATGCCCCACTCGCTGGGGATGCTCACGGCGTAGCCGGCGGCAACGATAAGGAGGATGACGGCCCCGATCATCTTGGCTGGCAAGACGGTGTTGCTGTCGAGGGCGGCGCCGCCTGCTTGCAGGGGGGTTCGTCCGATCCACCACGCCGCTGCCCCTCCCATGATGACGAGCCAGCCTAGGCTGAGAGCGG
>CAZLBS010000470.1:0-3468 GCA_964557505.1 uncultured Nitrospiraceae bacterium
CCGGTCCAATCAGTGGCGTATGCCTTTGCGGGAAAGGTGAGGTAGGTGATGGCGCTCAGGCTGGTGCCGAAGATGCTGATGCCTACAGCCCACCAGGGTACCTTGCGCCCGCCTAGGAAGAAGGCTTCGGTGTTTCGTTCACGCCGTGCGAAGTAACTGCCTATTGCGATCAGCGCTGCGAAGTAGCAGGCGAGCACGGCGTAGTCGAGCCAGGAAAAGGCCGTTTCGCGCGGAGTGAGCACAGCCTCGTACACCTTGGCCGACCGGTGGCCGGGGCGATCTTCGCCGCCGGGGACGATGACGCGTCCATCCAACGGAATGGCGGCCGTGGTCACGTAGGGCGCTGGCGTATTGGCGCCAAAGCGCCAGCTGTTCGTGATGGTGTGATAGGCCATGATTTCGCTGGTGAAGCCGGGATGATTGTCGCCGAGCGTTTCGGTGAGATCGAAGAGCGCCCCGGTGTCGCCGCTGAATATGAACAGGTGCTCAGGCTCGACCGCATAAGAGGCGGCGGCAGCGGCAGGCAAGGGCGGGGAGGCGATGCTTTGCCAGCCCTCTTCGGGGCTCCAAGCGTAGGCGTCGTCGAGGTATGTGCGTTCAACGCTGCCATCGGGGCCGCGGCTTAGAGTTGCGCCGCTGACCAAATAGACGCGTCCGCTGAGCGCAGCGGCTACGGGCAACACGCGGGCGGCGCCTGGCCACGATTCGATGACTTCCCATTGCGGTGATTCGTCATCCAGCATCAATTGCCATGTGGAGGCCATGGCCAAGGCCTGAGAAGGGGCCGATTGCCCGCCCATCAACAACAGGCGTTGGCCGAGCTGTGCGGCCCCGAAGTAGGCATTGGGCACGGGCATGAGGGCGCCGGCGAAGGCTGGGCCGATTTCGAGCGCCTCGCCGTTCCATTGGAGCAGCAGGCTGTCGGCATAGTGCCTTGTGCCGCTGCTGCCGCCGAGCACGAATAGGCCATCAGGCGTCGAGAGGGAGCCGCCGTATGCGCGTGGATGGGGGAGCTGCCCTGCCTCTTGCCATGCGGCGGCCCCGTCAGGGAGAACGTAAACGGCGTCCAGCCACTGCTTCTCGCCGCCTTGAAAGGGCGAAGTCTCGAAAGTGGCGCCGCCGGCAACGATGAGCGCGCCGTTGTGATGACCGGCGAAGTGCCCGGACAGCGGGACGGGAAGCGAGGGAAGCTCCCGCCACTCGAAGGGGCTGGCTTGAGCTGCTGCCGCGCATAGCACTAGGGCGCATGCGGATATGACGTGATGCCGCGGCAAGAGTTAGCTGCGCGCAGCCCGCATTACTTGCGTGTTCAGTTCGAGCGGATTGCCGTCCGGGGTGCACTTGTATTGATCGAAATCGGTGTAGCCGATTTCACGAAGCCAATCTTCATCGATGAGCGCACGGCCGTTCGATTTGCCGGGGTGTTGCAGGATTTCATAGGTGGCGTCGGCAAGGATGTCGGCTTTGCGCCAGATGCTGGGATCGCCCATGCCGAAGTTAATGGTGGCGTACGACTCGACGACCGTTTTCGGCCACAGGGCGGTCGCATTGATATTGAAGTCCTTGAACTCTTCGGCGATGCCGAGGGCGGTCATCGTCATGCCGAATTTGCTGATCATATAGGCGATGTGACCGGGGACGACTTCGAGTTCCACTGGGGGCGACATCATGATGACGTGCCCGTGCTGTTGCTCCTTCATCTTGGGGAGAAAGGCGCTTGTGACGGCGTAGGCTCCGCGCGCATTGACGTTCATGACGAGGTCGAATTTCTTAAGCGGCGTCTCGTCCATGTTGCGCCACCAGAGCGCTCCCGCGTTATTGATGACCGCATCGATGCGGCCGAATTTCTCGAGCGTCTTTTCGGCCGCTTCGGTCACGCTGTGGATGTCGGCGACATTGCACTGTACGGGAAAGATCTCGGTGCCGTGGGCGCGCAATTCCTCGGCGGCGGTGTAGATGGTGCCGGGGAGTTTTGGGTTGGGCTCGGTGGTTTTGGCCGCGACGACGATGTCCCAGCCTTGTTTGGCGAGTTTTTCGGCGCATGCCTTGCCGATGCCACGCGATGCTCCGGTGATAAATGCGACGTTGCCCATGCTGCTTTTGCCCTCGAGGTTTGTGGGTTGATGGCCGGGTCAGCTCATGGCCGGCAGCCACTCGCGTGCACGCGACGGGTATACCTCGCGTACGGGGCCACAGTCTGCCCGCAGTATATTGAAATCCAGTCCCATAATGGGCGCACCGCTATTATAGAAGCGGACGCCGCCAAATTCCTGCCCATTAATGCGCAAATGCGTGTGCCCGAAATAGACGTTGCGCACGCCCTGGTCTGGTCCCTGGCCGATTTCGTTGAGATGATGGAGCAAGACCTGAAGCGTGCGTTCTCTTGGAAAGACCATGTGATGCAGCCAATGGTGAATGCGCAATGCAAAGAGCATGGTGTAGACGAGATCGAGCATGAGGCGGCTGCGCATGGCCCGTTCGTAGAGGTGACGCTCGCGTGCGAGCATGGGGAGATCCATCTCGCTGTTGGCGGCATCGCCATGAAGGAACAAGGCATGGCCGATACGTACGAAGTATTCATCCCACTGAAGATTGGGCAGGCGCCGGCTCAGTTTCTTCAAGCCGTCGACAAAGGGCTGGACGGCATCATGGTTGCCGAGGTTGAGATGAAAGGAGCAGGTGGGATGCTGCTGCGTAAAGGTCTCGAGCCAATTCAGGGCATCGGTGCATTGCGCCTGCAAGTCCGGATGATGCAGGGGCGGCAAATCGAAGATGTCCCCATTGAGGACGAAGATGTCGGCGGCATCGGCGGCGGCGTGGAGTTCGTGCTTATGTGCTTCCCAGTGCGAACGGTAGGAGCCGATGTGCAGGTCGGAGACCGTGTACACAGTGGGCTCGAACAGGTCGCGGGGGGTGCTGTCCCCGTTAGTTGAAGCCGGGTTCAGCAAGCGCATGAACGGTGAATCCCAGGTAGCGGCCGGTGTCCGTGAAGAAAGAAGGCAGCGATTGCTTGACCGCCTCGCCCGATTTGGATGAGGCATGATAGACCCAACCATTGCCTTCCGCATCCCGGATGAAGAGGCCGCAATGCAATGCGAACAGCCAATCGACCTTGCCGACAAAGCAGATAAGAGACGGGCTTGGGATGTTCCGCGCGGCGGCGGCGGCATCTTGAGGGGCGATATACGTGATGGCGGCGTCTTCGTCCTGCGCGCCTTCGGCCAATTCTGGCGCGCCGGCCATGCCCCAAAAGGCTTCCCGCCCGACCGTACGCGTCAGCGTATGGACTGGCACGCCGAGATCATGCGATGCGTCCTTGGCAAAGGCGTTGTTGGGGATCCAATCGGCCAGCATGAAGTGGTTGCGGGAAGCAAAGTCTATGACGCCATCTTTGTAGCGAATGCGCTGCAATCGACGGACGGCGGTTTCGTAATCGGGCGAAACGGCCAGTGCGAGCAGTTGCTCGAC
>CAZLBS010000471.1:0-2981 GCA_964557505.1 uncultured Nitrospiraceae bacterium
CGGCCTGCGCGACTGCACCCCACATCCTGTCGCCCACCTCCCGGGTATGCGGACCAAGCGCGCCGCGCGCGGCTTCGGGAAGATGTGATCGTCGGAGAGCGCTGCATCCTGCATTGTGGTTGCGTCATTGGAAGCGATGGGTTTGGCTTTGTCTTCCGGGATGGACGGCAGGTCAAGGTGCCGCAAGTTGGGATTGTCCGCCTCGAAGACGAGGTCGAGATTGGTGCGAATACGTGCGTCGACAGGGCCACCATGGGCGAGACCGTCATCGGCCGAGGCACGAAAGTAGACAACCTCGTCCAGATTGGCCACAACTGCCGGACGGGCGAGCATTGCGTGATCAGCGGCTTATCCGGGCTAAGCGGCAGTACGCTGCTTGGAAGCCGCGTCATGGTCGGTGCTGGTACAGGCTTTGCGGGGCACGTAACCATCGGGGACGATGTCGCCACAGCAGCCTGGAGCGGCGTCACAACGGATATTGAAGCTGGCAAAGTCGTATCTGGATTCCCGGCCTACGAACGCCAGCAGGAGATACGCGCGCGGCTCGCGCGCAAGCGGCTGCCCGAAGCGCTTAAGCGGCTGCGGGCGCTCGAAAAACGGCTCGAACAGTTGGAGAAACAACAAGATGAATCGGCAACAAACGCTGATGAAGCCGGCAGTGCTTGAGGGCACCGGGCTTCACACGGGCAAATACGCAGAAGTCCGGATGCTGCCGGCCCCGCCGGATTCGGGTATCGTGTTTGCGCGCATGGACTTAGCGGGTCATCCGCGGGTGCATGCGGATACGGACTTCGTGGTCGAGACAGAGCGCTGCACGGTGTTGGAAGACGACACGGCGCGGGTCTATACGACCGAACACATCATGGCCGCGATTGCCGGCATGGGCATCGACAACCTCGTCATCGAGTTGACGGGTCCTGAGGTACCGATTATGGACGGCAGCGCCCTGCCATTTGCTCAGGCCATGGCCGAGGCGGGGTTCCGGCTGCAAGAAGCGGAGCCGATGGCCGTCGACATCATGGACGAAGTCGCGTTCCGCCAGGGCCGAAGCGAGATAACCGCGAAGCCGGGCGATGGCCTCACGTTGTCCGCCGAGATCCATTACGACAATCCGCATGTAGGCCGGCAGTCGGCGGCGTATACGATTACGCCGAAGGTGTTCCTGACGGAGATCGCCCCGGCCCGGACGTTCTGCTTCCGGCACGAAGTCGAGATGCTCCGTGAGATGGGCCTGATCAAGGGCGGCAGCCTCGACAATGCGCTCGTGGTTGGCGAAGACGGCATCATGAACGGGCCCCTGCGCTTCGAGAATGAATTCGCGCGGCACAAGCTGCTGGACCTGCTCGGCGACCTGGCCTTGCTCGGCGGCCCTGTGCGCGGCGAGATATCCGCTTCGCGTGGCGGACACACCGCGCACATCGGGTTCAATCGCCGCTTCCGCCAGACGCAGGACAGCACGGCGCTCGTTTAGCGTCCGATTCAAAGCAACTGCCATGCACCACGGTCAAGCCCTGCTTGGCCGTGTTTTTTTGTGTCCGCGAAGCTGCCAAAGGGCTTCCCCTTATGTGAATGCTGTGTTAGGATGCCGCGCGAGCAAGTGTTCGTGACAAGGCGAGGGAGATTGATGGGCCGATTGGGCGGTTTAATCAGCAAGGCATCGGCGGCAGTTTTGACGGCGGGCGCGGTATGGAATGCCGCTTGGGCGGCAGAGGCCGCGGACGGCCAGGAATGGTTGGGCCTCCTTCCTGAAGCGGCATCGGGCGAGGTTGTTTACGAGGACCACATCGCACCGGTATTTGCTCAGCATTGCACGGGCTGCCACGGTGCGGAGCGGCAACGCGCGGGCTTGCGGCTCGACTCGGCGGCGGGAATTTCAACGGGAGGCGACTCAGGCGTTCCGTTCATGCCGGGCAATATCGCCGGCAGCGAACTGCTCGAGCGGGTCATCACGGATGACCCGGCCTTACGCATGCCTCCCTCGGGCGAGCCACTGGCCGCGAAAGATGTTGCGCTTCTGCGGGCATGGATCGAGCAGGGCGCGGTTCTCCCTGACGACGCCGGCACAATCGCGGTTGAGAGCAGCCACTGGGCCTTTCAAAAGCCGGAGCAGCCCACGATCCCCCAAGAGCTGACTTGGCGGGGGGCCTCGATTACGAACCCCATCGACGCCTTCGTCGCGCGGCGGCTTGCCGCGGAAGGCATAGAGCCGTCGCCGCCTGCCGATGATCTGACGCTCTTGCGCCGCTTGCATATGGATCTCACCGGCCTCCCGCCGGCGATTGAGGAAATCGACGCCTATCTCGAAGCGGCGCCCGGCGAGCGCTATATCGGCGCGGTGGAGCATTTGTTGGCGTCGCCCCACTTTGGCGAACGCTGGGGCCGCCACTGGCTGGACCAAGCCCGCTACGCCGACAGCGATGGCTATGAAAAGGACGAGCCGCGGCCCTATGCGTACCGGTACCGGGATAGGGTCATTGACGCATTGAATGACGACCTGCCATACGACGAGTTTGTGACGCAGCAACTGGCGGGCGACCTGCTGCCCGGCGGTGATCTCGATCATCTCATCGCCACGGGCTTTCAACGCAATACGCTTAAGAATAAGGAAGGGGGCATCGACCCCGAAGAAGACCGCGCCAAGATCGCGGTCGACCGCACGAATACCGTGGGCCAGGTCTTTCTCGGACTCACCGTCGGTTGCGCGGAATGCCACACCCACAAGTATGACCCCATCACGCAGCGCGAGTACTTCGGGATGTATGCCTTCTGGAACGCGGCGGTGGAGGCCGACATCACGGCGCCGCTTCCTGGCGAGGAAGAGACGTATCAGCAAGCCTTGGCCAAGCACGAACGGCAACGCGCGAAAATCAAGGACCGGTTGTCGGCGCGCGGCGAGCGCATCCGCGAGGAGGCGTTGGAATGGGCGCGTGCGCAGGAAGATCCGGAAGCCGCATGGCGCCGGGCGGAGTTGCTGAGCTTCG
>CAZLBS010000471.1:2991-3429 GCA_964557505.1 uncultured Nitrospiraceae bacterium
GTACGGCGGCGCGGCGCTCCTCAAACAAGATGATGGCTCCGTGCTCGCGGCGGGAGACAACCCGGCGGTCGAATCGTACACGGTTGTGCTCCGGGTCGATGCCGAATCCATACAAGGCCTGCGGCTTGAGGCCTTGGCCGATGACTCGCTCGGCAGCGGCGGGCCGGGACGCTCAGGTCATGGCAACTTCGTACTCAGTGAAATTGAGGTGACGGCTGCACCTTTGGACAATCCCCTCACGGAGACGGCCGTCGCGCTTTCCGCGGCCTCAGCCGACTACGAGCAACCGGGCTGGCCCGTTGCCGGCGCGATCGACGGCGACCCGAAAACGGGCTGGGGGGTCAGCCGGCCCGGCGAAATGCATGAAGACCGGCAAGCTGCCTTTACCTTTGCGGAGCCCTTGAAGGCATCGGGCGGCAAGCTGCTGCGCGTGACCCT
>CAZLBS010000472.1:0-1097 GCA_964557505.1 uncultured Nitrospiraceae bacterium
GTTCGGCACGCCGTGTTGGTCGAGCCAGCTGATACGCCGCTCGGCTTCCGGTTCCATCCCTACTTCGTACGTGGCGGTGTCGATGGCGTCCAGCCAGCCGCATGTTGCCTCGGGGAAGCTGTCAGAGTAGGGGATGTAGGGCTTGATGTCGAGGATAGGCGTGCCGTCGAGCAGGTCATGCGGCCCCACATCGACGCGCAGCCCCTGGATGCCGCGCAATGGAACGCATGACAGGCCGATTCGGCTCGGCCGGTGTGGCGATCGCGTGGCGAAGAGGCCGATTTTGCCGCTGGCACGCGGCGGTTGCACGAGCGGTTTCCAACGTTCGTTGTGATGAAAGATAAAGATGAGCCAGATGCGCGAACAGCTGGCGAGGTCTCGCAGCGCCTGCTCATAATTTAAGCCGGGGTATAGCTGCACATGGCCCTCGTTGCCGTGTGCAAGGCTGGGCTGCCGTGGCGCATCATACGGGTACCGCGCCGCGCAATGGAACGTGCCAATCGCATCAACCTGCATAGGGGGTCAGCCTTGGTTTCCTCCGCATTCGCCATGAGTATAAGCTCGCGGACCGCCACTCGTCTTTCCTCGTGTGCCGCATTGGGCTTGTGCATCGCAATGGGTGCAGCAGCGCAATCCTTGTTCGCCGATCCAAACTTCGAACAAGGCTTTCGATTGACGGGGGCTTCGCATGCGCAAATCACGCTTGACGGCTCGCTGCTGCCGCCGGGCGTTGCGGGCGGCGCAGAGCCTCCGTGGCGGCTGGCGCAATGGGGCACGCGTCACGTCTTGCATCCGCGGCGCTTCAACAAGACTGACGATGGTGCACTCGCCGTTGCGAACGAGGCCAAACGAATCGTCATCTATCGCTCAGGCGGCCCGTCTCGCATCAGGCTCGAGTGTCTCGCCGCCAATGACTATCTGGGCGAGATGCGCTCCTACGGAGAGCCGTGGCCGCACGTGCTCATCGAGCAGCAGTTCTCGCCAGCTGTACACGCCGGCGCATACGGCTCGCTCCCCTTTTCACTCGAGATGCGCGTACCGTTTTGCGAGCCTGCGGCATGGGCGGAAGGCAACCTGAAGCCGAACCTTCACACGGC
>CAZLBS010000472.1:1107-3427 GCA_964557505.1 uncultured Nitrospiraceae bacterium
TTCTGGACCGTGCACGCAAAGGACCAGCCCGGGAAAATGATCTGGTTTGGCATCCCGCTGTTCGACGCACGCTACGGCATCCCGCCGGGGCATTTCGCAATCGATGAGGGGCAGCCGGATGCCTCGGGCAAATTCATCGCCCTGCTCGAGGGCAAGCGCTTCTGGCAGCGGCCCACCGGCGATGGCGCATGGCATGCCTTGCAGGCAGACCTAAAGCCACTCTTGCAAGAGGCGCTTGGCATTGCCAGAGAACACGGACATATGCTGGAAGCAGCCGTACAGGATCTCGTGCTATCTTCATTCAATCTCGGTTGGGAAAATCCTGGGCCGTACAATGCCGCAATTGAAATCCGCGGCCTTACGTTCGAAGGCATGCATTAGGCGGCCAACAGGCTCGGCGGCGCATGTGCCGGAGCATCACGGGGGAGTTGTCAGATGAGGCGCAGGGGGCCTATATGGCGCACGCTAGGCGCGCTGTTCTTCTGGGTAATTGTTGCATGGGGGATCTGGCTCTTTTGGCCGCGCGCATACGAGGCGCCGATGGATGGACCTGTGGCGGGCTGGCTTGACTACGGAAATGATCGGGGCGGCGCCCGCTTTTCGCCGCTGACGCAAATCAATCGGGACAACGTGCAATACCTCGAACTTGCCTGGCGGTTTGACCATGACGACTTCTCCGACGGCACAGGAGAGATCCCGTCGACAACCGCTTTCGAGTGCACGCCTCTTCTCGTAAATAGCACGCTCTATGTGGTCACTCCTTTCAACCGCGTGATTGCGCTCGACCCTGAATCCGGGCGCGAGCGTTGGACCTTCGACCCAAAGATTGATTTGCGCGGCTATTATTCCAACCAGTTGACGACGCGCGGCGTTGCGTATTGGGAAGGCGCGGATGACGAAGATGCCCATCCGAAACGCATTTTCGTTGCCACGAATGATGCACGCTTGATCGCGCTGGACGCGGCCAGCGGAACGCCGTGCACAGGCTTTGGCGATGGGGGCACGGTGAATCTGACCGAGGGCGTCGGCAACATCGCATGGCTTGGCGAATACCAAGTAACGTCGCCGCCGGCGATTGCAGGCGACGTCGTGATCGTCGGCTCGGCGGTCAGCGACAATGCGCGCGTGGATGCACCCAGCGGCGTGGTGCGCGCCTATCATGCGCGGACGGGCGCCCTCATCTGGGACTGGGACTTGCGGCCGCCCGGCCATGAGCCCCCGCCGGAGCTTCTCTCCGATGCTGGCTACATGCTCGGCACGCCCAACGTTTGGGCCCCCATGGCCGTGGATGAAGCACGCGCGTTGGTCTTCATTCCCACCGGCAATCCTTCGCCTGATTACTTCGGCGGGCAGCGCAACGGCGTCGATTACTATGGGAGTTCCGTAGTTGCCGTCCACGCGGAAACCGGCGAGGTAGCCTGGCGCTTTCGCACGGTGCACAACGATTTGTGGGACTATGACGTGCCCTGCCAGCCGACGCTGGCTGACGTGATGATTGATGGCGAATTGCAGCCCGCGGTCATTCAGGCGACGAAAATGGGCCTCATGTTCACCTTGCACCGGGACACGGGCGAACCGCTCATTCCGGTCGAAGAGCGCCCTGTGCCCCAGAGTTCCGTGCCTGGCGAACAGACCTCGCCCACCCAGCCCTTTCCCGTGCGCCCGCCGCCGCTCATTCCGCATTCGATGGATCCGGAGGATGCCTGGGGACCCATCGGTTTCGGGCGGCAGGCCTGCGAAGAATGGATGGCCGAGATGCATTACGAAGGCATCTACACGCCTCCGAAGCTTCACGAGGAAACCCTGATGTATCCGGGCAATGCGGGCGGCAGCAACTGGGGCGGCATATCGTTCGATGCCGGCCGCCAGATTCTTGTCGCCAACACCTCGGATCTGCCCTTCGCCGTCACGCTGTTTCCAACGGAAGAGATCGAAGCGTACCGCGACTTGCACCCGGGCGTGGAAATCGGTCCGCAATACGGCACGCCCTACGCCATGATGCGGCGGCCCGTCTTGTCGCCGCTGGAGTTGCCATGCAATCCGCCGCCATGGGGAACCTTAGCAGCCATCGACATGGCGCGGGGCGAGATTCTATGGCAGCAGCCTTTCGGCACGGTGCGCGATGTCGCTCCCGTGCCCGTTTCAATTCGCTACGGCACCCCGAACCTCGGTGGCCCGGTCACCACGGCGAGCGGCCTCATCTTCATTGCCGCCGCAATGGACAATTATCTGCGCGCGTTCGACACGGAGACGGGGGAAGAACTCTGGAAGCACCGCCTGCCGGCGGGCGGACAAGCCACGCCGATGACATATCGCCTCC
>CAZLBS010000473.1:0-3417 GCA_964557505.1 uncultured Nitrospiraceae bacterium
ATTTGCCAGTTCGCTCTATCTCGTGCCGGAAGCCGGCATCGGCATCTTCAGTGCGAACAACGGCGATAGCCAGTCTTTCCATTGGCTGGTGCAAACAAGCGCGCTCAAGCGGGTCTTGGGCAGGCGCGCACCGGATGACAAGCTCGAGTCAGGCCAGGATGCGGTAGAGCCCCACGCCCCTGTGTACGGAAGATACCGGCAGATACGCTATGCCGAGCATTCGATTGCCAAGCTGGTCACCCTCATGGAGCAGGCTGCCGTCGCGCCAGCGCCCGAGGATAGCTTCCGCTTCATCTTTGGCCGCGCCAAGCTTTTTGTTCCGCAGGAGAGCGGGGTCTACCGGGCAGCCATTACGGGCGAGCCTGCGCAGTTTTACCCTGCGGACGCAGGCAAACGCCCCCGGCTCGTAGTGGGCTACTCGCCCTACGAAAAGCTGTATTGGTACGAGCAGACCCTTCCCCAAGGCATCTTCATCGCCCTCATGCTGTTGGGCTTCCTTTCCGCTGCGGTCTGGCCGTTCAGTTGGCGCATGCCCCGAGAAGACCGCTACGCTTCCAGACCGTCGTTCAACTGGCCGCTCTGGTCGGCGTGGCTCACGGGCCTGCTCAACAGCATTTTTCTTGGCAGCCTCCTCTACATCATGCTCACCATGGACACGTACGACATGGTCTTCGGCAAGCCCCCCGAGATCGTCTTTCTGCAATTCGTCCCCTGGGTGACCATGCCGCTCGGACTGTTGTCCGTGCTTGCCTGCTGCTGGGCATGGCTCGCCGGCATGTGGACCATCACGGCACGCCTGCGCTACGCCTACCTCGCCGCCGCCGCCGCAGGGTTCATTCCCTTTGCGTTTTACTGGAATCTTTTTCATCGCTTTTGGTAACGGACACGATGCCCAGCCTCGGGGAATAGGGTGTTTTCCAACTGTTACAATTGCATAAAAGTGGTTGACGGCTGGCGGAAAACATGCCATCTTACGGCTAAGTGGGAAGTGGAGCAGGTCTTTCTGGCCCGGAAGATTGGGCTCCTGTCGTTGGCATAGGGGGGCCGCATAGGCGAGCCGCGGCTAAGCCGCGAGAGGGGTAAGGGGTCCGCAGTTCGCCAGGAGACATGCAGTGGCTACAGGTGTCGTAAAGTGGTTTAATGAAGAAAAAGGGTATGGCTTTATCTTGCCGGATGAGGGCGGCAAAGACATTTTCGTACACCGGTCCAACGTCTTGACGACCGGCCGCATTCTGCAGGAACGCGAACGGGTCGAATACGAAATCGGCGAAGGGCGCAAGGGCCCCGAGGCGACCTCCGTGCGAACGCTCTGATCCGGCCAAGTCACTCGTCCACTCGAACAAGTTGCGTACACCGCCGGCATGCCCCGCGCCCGCAGGCGCGGCACGGGCGCCACGCTGAGGCTAGCTCGCAACGTTCCCTGCATTTTGAAGCCATGCGGCCTATAATGCGCGGCAGGGCACTTTGGAACCATGCAGGGAGTCATGCCGAATGGATGCGCCAACACTACGCCGCGGAGTGATGCGGGCGAGCTGCTTCGTCTGGCTAGCTCTCGTGGCTGCCGGTTGCGGCCTGGCCGCCGAGACCAGCAACTCGCTTCACATGGTCCCCATGCGCGATGGGGTTGCCCTTGCGACCGAAGTGTGGCTGCCGGCTGGCGGCGGAAAGGTCCCTGCCGTGCTGCTGCGGTCCGTCTATGGCCGGGGCATGGGCGATGCCGCGGCAAAAGCATGGAACGCGGCGGGGATTGCATTCGTCGTCCAAGACACCCGTGGCCGGGGAGACAGTGAAGGGCGGCGCGACCCCGTCTTCGCCACGGATGGCTGGGGCGCATTGCAGGACGGCGCCGACACCGTTTCCTGGATTCGCGATCAAGCATGGTCGGATGGCAATGTGGCCACGGTCGGCGCATCGGCCCTGGGCATCACCCAAGTCTTCATGGCCCCGGCAACGGACGATGTCTTGGCGCAAAGCATACTGGTCGCACCGTCTGACTTTTACGGGCAATGCGCCTACCAGGGAGGCGTCTGGCGCAAGTCGCTTGCCGAAGGCTGGCTCACCGCGCAAGGCAGCCGCCACAAAATCCGCGAATGGAAGCGCCATCCCTATGACGGGGCCTATTGGGATGCGTACGACGCAGCCGCCCAGGCCGAAGAGGTCACCGCGGCTGGGCTGCACGTCGGCGGCTACTGGGACATCTTCGCCCAAGGCACTATCGATAACTTCGTATCCCGCCAGAACGCGGGCGGGGAAGGGGCCCGCGGCCGCCAGATACTTGTGATGGGGCCGTGGCCGCATGGGCCCGCTCAGCAAACGGGTGATCTCACCCTGCCCGGCAACTTCAATTACGATTTTCCCGCGCTCGAGCGCCGCCTGATGACGCACTATCTGCTCGGCGGCGATACGGGACTCTTCGATGAGCCGCCCGTGCACTACTACACGCTCGGGGCCATTGGCGAGGAAGGAGCGCCTGGAAATGAATGGCGCCGCGCCGAGACATGGCCGCCCGTCGAGGCCGTGGAACGCCCCTACTACCTCGGTCCCGAGTTGCTCTTGAGCCCCGCGCCTCCGGCTGAACCGGGGTTTGTTTCATATGACTATGACCCCGCGGACCCATGCCCGACGACGGGCGGCGCCAATCTCCTTGCAGGACAGATTGCCATTGGCCCGACGGATCAGCGGCCGCTCAACGAGCGGGATGATGTGCTCACCTTTATGACCCCGCCGCTTGCCAGTCCCATTGAGATTACAGGGCGCCTGCGCGCAGAACTCTACATTTCGTCCAGCGCGCCCGACACAGATTTCACGGCGAAGTTTTTGGACGTTTATCCGGATGGCCGGCAGATACTCATGCTGGACAGCATTCAACGGGTGAAGCTGCGCCAAGATGCCAACGCGCCAGATCCGCTGCCGCCCGGCGAAATCGGCAAAGTCGTCATTGACTTGTGGAGCATCAGCTTGATCGTAAACAAGGGGCACCGCATTGGCGTTCAGATTTCGAGCAGCAATTACCCGCGGTTCGAGAAGAATCCCAACTCGGGCGATGATTTCCCTGCCGAAGACAATTTGCACGTGGCACGGAACACCATCCATTTTGGACCGGACACCCCAAGCGCGCTGGTGCTGCCGGTCCGTGTGGAAGCCGAATAGGTGAGTCCCGCTTCCGATGGATAAAGAACTGAACTTGCTGTATGCCGTGCTGGCCCGGCAACTCAGCCCGGCCGATCCCAAGGCGATACGCACGGCTGTGGACGCATGGAAAGCCGACATGCGCAAAGGTCTGCCAAGCCGCTTAGTGGAGGCCGGCGTCCTTTCCGAGGCGCACAGCAAGACCCTTGCCGCCATGGTGCAACAAGCCGTGCAAGCCAACGGCGGCGATGCCCGGCGCGCCCTGCTGCAGCTCGGAGGGGAGCAAGC
>CAZLBS010000474.1:0-3402 GCA_964557505.1 uncultured Nitrospiraceae bacterium
GGCCTCATCGAGGCAGGACTCTATGACCTGGTCGTCGTCGAAGCTTTCCGGGCAGTCGAAGTGGCCCTGAAAAAGGCGCTCACTGCGCGCGACTTGTCGCCCCGGCAAAACGCCGTGAGCGACCTGATCGCCATGGCCGAGCGGCACCACCTCATCGGGCGCGTCGAAAAGGAATACCTGAACGACATGCGCAACCTTCGCAACGCCACCATGCACGAAGGCAAGAGCGTGACCAGAAAACAGGCCACCGACATCATCGACACCACGCGGAAAGTCATCACCGCGCTGGACAAGAGCACGGCGGATGCTTAAGCGCAGCGGCGCGCGGATGGACCGCGGGCACGACAGCTGGGAAAGATAAGACGGCATCAAGAGAAGGCCAAGGGATGCCGCGCCGATGGCAAGCGGTGCGGCGGCCGGCGGGCAGCTTCCTTGATATTCTACTCTGTGGAATCGGTGACATCTGTGTTTTTGCTTCAGGAGATTTGGCGTGTGGGCGAGGCTGGCCTGGCGGCGTTGTTGACGGAAGTGCGCGCATGCAGGCTGTGCGCGGCGGAATTGCCCTTGGGGCCGCGGCCGGTATTGCGGGCGAAGGCCTCGGCACGTATGGTCATCGTGGGGCAGGCGCCGGGGACGAAGGTGCATGCGTCGGGCATTCCGTGGAACGACCCGAGCGGAGACCGCTTGCGAGGCTGGCTCGCCATCGGCCGCGATTGCTTCTACGATGCATCCCGCATTGCCATCGTGCCGATGGGCTTTTGCTATCCGGGCAGGCTCGAACGCGGCGGCGACAAACCGCCCCGTCCTGAATGCGCCCCCACATGGCACGAGGCCATCTTGAAGCATCTGCCCAAGGCCGAGTGCATCATCCTTGCGGGACAATATGCCCAAGCCTACTACCTCGGCGAACGCCGCAAGAGGACGCTCACCGACACCGTCGCCGCCTGGCGCGAGTATGCCCCAGCGTATTTCCCCCTCCCACATCCAAGCTGGCGCACGCGCGCCTGGCAAACCAGGAATCCATGGTTCGACAGAGAGCTGCTCCCCGTGCTTCGGGAGCGGGTGCAACAGTTACTCTGAGAACTTTATCCTCTCGCCGCAGACAAGGCGGACGCTATTCAGACGAAGGACGCGAATCATGACTCAACGTCTTGGCATGCATGGTTGGTTGTACCGCGGGTTTGCGGCGGTGGGGGTGCTAGTGCTTCTGCTCCTCGTTGCGGTGAGCGTGTTTGCCTATTTGTTGCTGGCGCGGGTGGAGGGGGCGTATTTCGATTCGAATGGGGTGCGCATTCATTACACGGATGAGGGGCCGCGCGGCGGCGAGCCGGTGATTCTGGTGCATGGGCTGGCGGCTAATGCGGATATCAATTGGCGGCGCGCGGGGATGACGGGGGCGGTGAAGCGTGCGGGCTACCGGGTGATCGCGTATGACTTGCGCGGGCATGGGCTGAGCGGCCGGCCGTATGAGCCCGAGGCCTATGGCCTGGAACTGGTGCATGATGTGCCGCGGCTCATGGACCACCTCGAGATCGAGCGGGCGCACATTGCCGGGTATTCGCTCGGAGGGTTCATCGCGCTCAAGATGTGCACGGCATACCCCGAGCGCATGTTGTCGGCGAGCCTGGGCGCATCGGGCTGGGCGGATCCGGAAGAGGCCGGCGATATTCGCAGTCCATACAAGCCGCCGCCGCCCAAGGAAATGGCGTTGCTATTGGATGCAGCCGGGCGGCTCGCCCCTGTCCTGGCGATGCAGGGACATCTCTTCCTGCCGCATCCGATGCTTATCGACCCGGCAGTGAAGCGGCTGCGCGGCATCTTCGGCAAGCGCCTGGTCGATGTGCAAGCCACGCGGGCGCTGCGTAAGACGCTCGATGCACTCGGCGTCCCGAAGGACGACTTGCTCGCCATCGAAGTGCCAATGTTCTGCGTGATGGGTTCGCGCGATGGGCTGCGGCCCTATGGCGACGATTTCAACGCCCTCCGGCCAGACGCCGCCTACCGCGAATTGGAGGGCGCGAATCATATTACGACGGCGATGCATCCTGGATGGGTCCGCGGCGTGGTCGATTTCATCGGGGAGGTGGGGGACTGACGTTTCAGCGCCCATCCCGCACGCCACACGAGCGCTAGACAGCGAGCATTTCTTCAGCCAGATACGTCTTTCTTTTGACGATGCGCGTGGAGCCGGCATCAAGTCCTAGGAGGACGATAAGTTCGCGCGTGCGCACGCTTCGGTTGCCTTCGCCGTTGCGGATTTCGATATCGATGGCGGCTTGATGGTCGCCCGATTGGGTCACCTCGATCGATTCGATCATAGGGCGCACATCGACTTCGATGGTGTCTTTATCTGGCCGGCGCGGGCCGCGCTTTTTCTTGCCTTGCTTCTTCTGCTTGGCCTTGCGCTCGACGAGGATCTCGGCGGCGCCGAGCAATTCCTCGACGCGGGCGCGCAAGGACTCGGGGTCCACGCTGGCGTAGAAGGTATAGGCGAATCCGCGCACGCTGGCCATGAGCGAGTCAGCGCGGAGCGGCATCTCGTCAACGCTGTAGACGCGGAAGCCGCCGGGCAGTACATTGGCGAGGCGCTGGAAAAGCGCTTCGGGCTCGACACGCGCCTTAAGCACGATGTCCATATAGTCGCAAAGCGATTCCTCGCCCACAGGCGGGGCGCTCGCGAAGTTGACCTTTGGATGCGCGTGGAATCCTTGCGAATAGGAGAGCGGCGCGCGGGCCCGGCGCAGCGCCCGGATCCATGCGTTCATGAGTTCAAGGTGCGACAGCCAGACCGCCTCCCCCGAGCGCCCGATGCGGAAGCGCAGGCGCTGGACGGGCTCCGGCTCATGGTACTCGGGCAGCGGCTCGAGGTCGAAGACTGCTTCTTCGGCGCGGCCTTCTTTCTGCCGGCGCAGCATGGCGACGCAGACATCGCGCTCCTTGTTGATGACGCCGCAGAGGTGGCATTTGCCGGCGCGGCAATCCTGCGCGTGCTGCAGTTCCATGGCGCGGCGATAGTCGTCTTTGAGCCATTCCGGATCGAGCAGCAGGTCGATGTGGTCCCATGGCGTGCGCTCGTCAAGGCCGCGCTGACGGAAGGCATCGGCCACATCAAAGCCCGTCTCCTCGATGGCCTTGTGCCACGCCTCGATGTTGAGGTGCTCGCCCCAGGATTCATGGCGCGCGCCATTGCGCCAGGCAGCCTCGAGCAAGTCTGCCGCGCGCCTATCCGTGCGCCCGAGCAGGCCTTCGATCCAGGTGAGCGTGGGCTCATGCTTGCCGAACTTGATGTTCGGCTCACTGCGGAAGGCCCGTGCGAGAATCTCCTGCTTGCGCATGGTTTCTTCCGGCGTGATCTGCTCGCACCATTGGAACGGCGTAAAGGGCTTGGGCACGAAGGTGGAC
>CAZLBS010000475.1:0-3397 GCA_964557505.1 uncultured Nitrospiraceae bacterium
CGGCCAGCGGGCCCATCGCAACCGGCAATGGCTGCTCGTTTCCAGACAGCCCCGTCCAATACATGCCCGTCCGGGAACAGGACGAAGCGGTGCTGAGGGCGCTTGCCGCGGAGGGCCATGTGCCTGAATGGATGCTCGTCTCCTTGATCGACACCCCCGGGCAAATCGAAGACGTGCGCACGCAATTGGCCGCTATTCTGCCGCACGGCAGCACCGGCATCATGGCCAAGATCGAAACTGCCAGGGCAGCGGGAAACGTCAGGGCGATCGCTGCGGCGGCTGATGGGCTCTTGCTGGGGCGCGGCGACTTGCTCACCACCACGCCCCCCGAACAATTGCCGCGGATCCAACGCGAGGTGGCGCAGGCCGCCGCAGAGGCGCAGAAGCCATGGACCGTGGCCACCCAACTCTTCGAGCGCTTCGCCGAAACCGGCAGGCCCTACCGCGCCGAACTGAACGATGCCGCCCTTGCCATTGCTCAGCGCGCAGCTGCCATCGTGCTATGCCAGGAAACCAACAATAGCCCGCGCCCTGTCGAAACCATCGCGATGGTGCAACGCATTATCGACGCGGAGACAAACGCGTGAAGATTGTCGCCGACGAAAACATCCCGCTCGTCAACGAAGCCTTCGCCGAATTCGGCGAAATCATTACCGTTCCCGGGCGCACCATTTCCAATGCCATGCTCGCCGATGCCGAGGTCCTGCTGATCCGCTCGGTCACCAACGTCGACGCGGAACTGCTCAAGGGCACGGCGGTGACATTTGTCGGCACGGCAAGCATCGGCTATGACCACGTCGATGTCGCGCATCTCGGCGCCGAGGGCATCCATTTCGCGAGTGCTCCTGGCTCCAACGCCAACAGCGTGGCCGAGTATGTCGCCGCGGCCCTGCTCGTGCTCGCCGAGGAACGCGAGTTCACCTTGAACACGCGCCGGCTCGGCATCGCCGGCCATGGCAATGTCGGCAAAAAAGTCGAAGCCAAGGCACGGGCTCTCGGCATCGAATGCGTCATCAACGACCCGCCGCTCGCGCGCGCTACTGGCAGCAACAAATACCGCCCCCTGGATGATCTCGCCGACTGCGACATCGTCACCGTGCATGTCCCCCTGGAAACGGGCGGCAGCGACCCGACCCTTCACCTCATCGACCACGGCTTCATTCAGTTGATGAAAACCGGCGTCATCGTGATCAACACCTCGCGCGGGGCCGTGGCCGATGGCGGCGAGCTGCAGGCCGCGCTGGAAGATGGGCGCGTGGGCGCTGCCGTGCTGGATGTCTGGGAAGGCGAACCCGCCATCAGCCGCGAGCAGCTCGCCAACTGCGCCCTCGGAACGCCCCACATTGCCGGCTACTCGTACGACGGCAAGGTCAACGGCACGCGCATGCTCTACGAGGCCCTGTGCCGATTCCACGGCAAGGAGCCCGCCTGGGACCCCGAACCGTTGCTGCCTCCCCCGCCGATCTCCGAGCTTGCCATCGACGCATGCCTTCCCCCGGAAGAAGCCGTGCGCGAGGCTGTCCTCGCGGTTTATGATATCCGCTTAGACGACAACGCCTTGCGCGCAACCATGATGAATCCGCCGGACGAGCGGGCGGATCTCTTCGACACGCTGCGCAAGACCTATCGCCAGCGCCGTGAATTTCACAATACGCGCGTCACGCTCAGCGAACCCAGCGAGGCCCTCGAACACACGCTGGCCGGCCTTGGATTTCGAGTGGGTTAATCACAGATGAAGCTCCTTCAACGAACGACAGAAGAGGGACAGCACCTGACGCAGGACGACCTGCGGGCGTTTATCGAAGAATGCTTCCGGCAGGAAGACTTCGAAGGCAAACGTCTGCTGTTCATCATCCCTGATGCCACGCGAAGCATGCCCCACCACGCCATGTTTCGCGGCATCGTCGAGGCGCTGCGCGGATGCGCCGCATGCACCGATTTCCTCATCGCCCTGGGTACGCACCCGCCCATGCCCGAGATCGCCATCAACAAGATGCTTGGCATTACCCCCGAGCAGCGCGAAACGGAATTCGGCGGCGTCGCCATCTATAACCACGCCTGGAAAGATCCCGAAGCCCTCACGGCCATTGGCAACATTACCAAATCTGAAATCGACGCCATCAGCGAAGGGCTCATGCAGACAGCGGTGCCCGTGACGGTCAACAAGAAGGTGCTCGAATACGACCTCGTTTGCATCGTCGGCCCTGTCTTCCCGCACGAAGTCGCCGGCTTCAGCGGGGGCGCCAAGTACTTCTTCCCCGGCGTCGCCGGACAGGAAGTGATCGACCTTTTCCACTGGCTCGGGGCGCTCATTACCAACCCCATCATCAACGGCGCCAAGTACACCCCGGTGCGCGCCGTCATCGACAAGAGCGCCTCCATGATCCCCACTGAAAAGCGCGCCTTCTGCCTCGATGTGCTCGGCGACGCGTGCCACGGCATCTTCTACGGGGACATCCAGGAGGCCTGGTCCGAATGCGCTGACCGCGCCGCGCAGACCCATATCAAATGGTGCGGCAAGCCCTATGACAGCGTGCTCGCCATGGCCCCGCCCATGTACGATGAAATCTGGGTCGCCGGCAAATGCATGTACAAGCTCGAACCCGTCGTCGCCGACGGCGGCGAACTCATCATCTACGGCCCGCACATCCATGAAATCAGCGTCACGCACGGCGAGATCATCCGGGAAATCGGCTACCACACGCGCGACTACTTCCTCGCGCAGTGGGACAAGTTCAAGCACTACCCCGGCGGCATCCTCGCGCACAGCACCCACGTCCGCGGCATCGGCGCCTACGAAGACGGCATCGAGAAATGCCGCGTGCAAGTCACCCTCGCCACCAGCATCCCCGAGGAAGAATGCCGCGCCATCAACCTCGGCTACCGCGACCCAGACACCATCGACCCCGAGCAATGGCGCAACAAGGAACACGAAGGAAAACTGCTCGTCGAGCGGGCGGGCGAAGTGCTGTACAAACTTAGAGAGCCTTCGCTGATTACGCACGCATCTATCTGATTTCATTGCATACTTTCGAGGGAGGAATCATGCCGAAGAATGTCGTTGTCGCGCAGTCGGGGGGGCCTAGCCCGGTTATCAATTCATCGCTTCGGGGGGTGGTGGAAACATGCAAGATGTTTCCGGACACCTTCGGGACCATCTATGCCGGCTGGCATGGCATCGAGGGGGTATTGAAGGAAGAGCTGCTCGACTTGTCTGCACAAGACGATGAAGAGATCGCGCTGTTGCGCTACACGCCTGCCGCCGGGGCGATCGGCACATGCCGTTACAAACTCAAGGCGGGCAACGACGAGGACTTCGATCGCGTCATCGAGGTCTTCAAGGCGCATGACATCGGCTACTTCTTCTACAACGGCGGCAACGACTCTATGGACACGG
>CAZLBS010000476.1:0-1810 GCA_964557505.1 uncultured Nitrospiraceae bacterium
GATCTGTCAGACATTTGGTAGGGGTTTTTCTATGCATTCCAATAGTCATCTGGGTGCCCTGCCCGCCCGCGCGGCGGGTGAAGGTGAACGTGGCGCCCCCGAGGTTGCCCGCTAGTTCTTGCAACTCCGCGCGCTTCTTCGCCATGCGCTTGTCGATGATCTTCATCTGGTATTCGATTTCCTTGGCGCTGGCGGAGTCGGCCCGCACGGCCAGGTTGCGCGGCAAGAGATAGTTGCGCGCGTACCCGTCGGCCACGGTGACTTGTTCGCCCATTTCGCCAAGGTTGGCCACGTTATCCCGCAGGATGACCTTCACTGTTCCGTCCTCCTGCCCTGCCTGCCGCGGCAAGGCCTGTATGTAACTGCCCGTTACCTTGAATTCGGCTATCTCAAGGCGCTCGACGTTTCATCGTCAGCGCGAGTCACTCATTCATCTGCCTGCTGCTCTCGCCGCTGCCGCAAGAGCACTGCAATGCGCCGCAGACGCGGCCTGAAGGCGTACCACGTATCGAACAGGCCAATCAACGAAAAGGCCAGCCGAAACTGCGGCAGCATCGCCATAAAGACGACCGCGCCGTACAGGAGCGGATGCGCCCCCAGGGCGCCCAATGCATACCAGCCGATGCCGAAGCCATTGAGCCAGTACACGGCGCTAATCGCCAGCAGCGCGTTCCACGCCCACGGCCGGACCCAGGTGCCGCCAAGATACCAATCGGCCAAAGCGGCCATGCCTGCCGCAATCACGGCGAACACCAGCCATTCGGGCGGGCGCGCATCACGAAAACGCGTCGCCAGCCCGCGCACGCCAATCCACCTTCTGGCAATGCCGTCGCCCAAGGCAACCGCCGCTGTCAGTGCGACGATGACCAGGGCCGCGAACGTCCCCGGCAATGCAAACCACCAATTGGCCTCAAGCCAATCGATCGACTGCAGCAAGGCGGCCTGCTGCTCGGCACTCGCCCCAGCGTTGGGGTTTTGTACCACGTCCCGGAACCACGGCGCGAAGTCATCGCCCAGCGAAACCAGGACCGGCCACAACACGGCCACATCAGCCACGACGGCGGCGGCGAATGCGCCGCCCGTTACCAGGGCCGCTTTGCCGAACGTCCACCCCTGCCGAATGGCCATGCCAAGCGGCATGCCCGCCGCGGCTGCCAGGGGCACAAGCACGATGTCCCAACCCGAGGCGAGGAACCAATCGAACCCCGTCAGCTGCATGAGCAGCCCCAACAGGGCCACCGTTCCACCCGCGAAGGCCGCCACGAGCAGCGTGGCAATCATGCCTTGGCGGTAGCCGGCCACATGGCACCAAGCCACGACGGGCACGAACAGGGCCGCCGCGGGCATTTTAAGGCCAGCTGCAGCGCCAATGACTACCGCTGCATAGGCCACCATCGCCGTGCCCAGCACGAGAAATGCCAGCCGGCCGCTGATCGCGCCGCGGGGGCCACGAGGCATCGCGCTATCCCCGGACGGGCTGCTTACTCCGCCGCGTACGGCAAGAGCGCAATTTGCCGCGCCCGCTTGATGGCATTCGTCAGCATGCGCTGATGCCGGGCCGTAGTACCCGTAATCCGGCGCGGAATGATCTTGCCACGCTCCGTCACGTAGTGCTTCAACAAGCCGACGTCTTTATAGTCAATCCAAATGACGCGCTCGATCGTGAGCCGCGAAACCTTGTTCTTCTGCTGCAGCTTCTTGCGGCGCTTCTTCCGGGCTTTCGCCTTCGCCTTCAACGACAACTTCATTGTGTATGTCCTCTCGTCCTTCTGCAGGCAATAGCGGGGGGCGCTGGCCTAAAACGGAATAT
>CAZLBS010000476.1:1820-3394 GCA_964557505.1 uncultured Nitrospiraceae bacterium
GTCCTTCACGATGGTATGGCCTGTATGCCACCTAGAAGGGGATATCGTCCTCGGCGTCTGGGCCTTCCGGCTCGCGCTCGTCATAGCCCTGACTGGCGCTTGCGCCTTGGCGGTTTTCCTCGCGTTGGCCGCCAGCGTAGCCACGCCCGCCGCCTCCGCGCCCGTCATCATCCCAATCGAGGAAGTGCACGCGCCGCGGGTTGATCTCGAACTTCGTGCGCTTCTGGCCCGAATCCCGATCCTCCCAGGTGTCCATCTTCAGGCTGCCTTCCACCAAGACCGGCCGTCCCTTGCGAAGCGTTTGCCCCAGGAACTCCGCCTGCTTGTCCCAGACCGTCATGTCGATGAACAACTGCTCTTCCCGCGTGTCGCCGTCGCGCGTCTTAAACTTACGCGAATAGGCAAGCCCAAGCTTGCAATACGGGCGGCTGCTCTGCGTGTACTTCAACTCCGGGTCGCGCGTGATGCGACCGGCGATGGTAATTTGGTTGATATCGGGAAGGCGCAAATCCGCCATGCCAATCCCTTCTCCACACGTCTTCGATGCGGTTGCTCGACGCTCCGCGCCGCGGCTACGCTGCCGCGCGCGGGGATGATTACCGGCTCAGGCGGCCCTTAGTGATACGAGCGCGCCGGACGGCGTTCACGGTCATCATCACGGTCGCGATCGCGATCCCGGTCGCGTCCGCGTCCGCGCGGCCGGTCGTCGTCATCCTCGTCGCGGTCGCGGTCACGGCCGCGGCCCCGGGGACGATCATCATCATCGTCGCGATCGTCATCGCGGCCGCTGCGTTCTTGGTACTCGCGGCGCCGCTTGACCTGCTCCTCTTCGAGCCGCAACATCTGCTCGTCGTAATACGTCACGAGCCACCGAATCACGTCCTCCCCAAGCCGGAACGATTGCTCCAGCTTGTCGGGGAAATCGGACTCGGCCTGAAACCGCACCAGGACATACACGCCTTCGTTGAACTGCTTCACCTCATAGGCGAGCCGGCGTTTGCCCCAGACTTCCGAGCGCACGATAGCACCACCGCTGTCGGTGATGAGCTTCAACACTCCATCGGCTACCGTCTGGATCTGTTCATCCGCAATGTCAGGGCGGATGATGTAGAGCGCTTCATACGTCCGCAAAGCTGTTCACCTCCTTTCAAAAGGCATGCCTCTCCCGCAAACCGAAAGAGGCGCAAACGCCATAGGATACCAGAGCGGGGCCGGCCTTACAAGGCAGCGAAAACCACTACCGTGCACTTGGAGCTTGAATGTGGACTGCCGGCGGGATGGATGCGTGGTCCGCGCGCGTTGGGTACAATCGCGCACTTGACCAAAATTTTGACCACGACTGCGGAAGGGGCGGCACCGGCTTATGGCACGCACGAATCCGAATTACGACAAGTTGGCAGCGGGGTATTTGTTTCCGGAGATCGCGCGGCGCACGCGTGCCTTCGCGGAGGCGAATCCGGATGCGAAGGTGATTCGCCTTGGCATCGGCGACACGACCCTGCCGCTGACGCCTGCAGTCGTGCATGCCATGCGGGGTGCAGTGGAGGCGCTGGGTCATCCCGAGACCTACACGG
>CAZLBS010000477.1:0-3370 GCA_964557505.1 uncultured Nitrospiraceae bacterium
GTCCGCTTTGACCAGGGAGCCGATATGACCCGGCTTTACCCGGAATACTTGACCGACTTCAATATTCTGGTGTGCCCAAGCACGCGGGATGCTGGACCTGCTGTCGATATCTTTGACGTGCGGCCGGCCAATGCGCCGACGGCTAAAGACCAGCCCAGTGAAACGACTCCTGATGGCGTCATTCTGTCAGGCGACGGTGTCATCCAGCCGTGCGAAGTCATGGGGGCCGTGCCTTATTCGTACTTGGGATGGATGTTCACGGATGATATGCTCCGCTTCCCTAACATGGATGTGGTCATGCCTACCCCCCTCCAGCCCTTGGCGAAGAACCTGATGAATCTTGGCGCACGCTACGGAGATACTACCGAGACCGCGCTCATTGCCGCCGACAGCGACTTCCCCTTCGCGGAGCCCATGAATGGCTATGAGTCGGGGTACCGTCTTCGCGAAGGCATCGAGCGTTTCCTGACCACGGACATCAACAATCCAGCGGCCTCGGCAAAAGGCCAATCGGTCGTGCCTGTGCAGTTTGACCCTGCCGCCCCCAAAGCCCGCATGTTTAACCACACTCCGGGCGGTGGAAACGTGGTGTACCTTGATGGCCACGTGGACTTCATCTTATTCAGCAATGTGACAGGTCACTTTCCGTACAACAGCGCCGGCATTCAGATGCACAGCAGCAACCGCGGTCTTAATGCCCCGGCCGCACCAATGCCATGACAACACCGGCCCGGGCCGCGCCGTGTGGCCCGGGCCAAGCAACCGTTCAACGCTTGAATCGGTCCTATGTGAAAGGGTCATTTTCCACGCTGGGCTGAACCGAAGGAGAAAAGACATGCATACCATCAATCCTCAACGCGTGGTAATGTTCGCAACGATTGCCGCCATCGCTATCGGCACCGCCATTTTCTGGCAGGCACAGCCAGCAGCCTCTGCCCAGTCGAAGGCCCCCGTGCTCGTGAATCTCACGAGCAGCCTTGACGACATGCATAGCCTCAGCATGGGACTCGGCCTCGTGCACTCAGCGCTCGAGAAGGGGCACGCCGTAACGGTGTTCATCAATGTGCATGCCCCGGTCATCGCGGCGGCAGACCTCTCCGAGGATGTGCAATACGCGGACTTCCCGCCGCTCAAGACGATGCTCGCGGAAGCCATCGAAAAGGGCGCGGATGTCTATGTCTGCAATCACTGTGCCTCAGTGTGCGGGGTCGATGTGGACGCCCTCGCCGAAGGTGTGACGATCTCGGACCACGGTCAGTTGTTGGACGCCCTGGATAGCGGCATGGTTGGATTCTCGTACTGACGCTGGTACCGCTTACCATGTACCCTGGATGGCGGCGTAGCGCTTGAAAAGCATCATCTCAGCCCAATCAAGCGATGGAACCGAACGCGTCAGGCATGATGGCAGCACTCCCGCATGCGCATTGATTTGCACCGGCTCCCCGTGAAGGCTTCGCGGCTGGCGACAGTTGAGGTCTCTTGCTCCTTCCCAGAATCTGGTGGTGGAACCCTGCGAGCGGTGAACGGCCTTACCGCCAGAGGCTGCCAAGGTAACGCGAGTATTGGCCGGTGTTGCCGCGCAGGTAGCGGAGGAGGTCTTCGCGCACGTCGGGGTAGAAGGCGAGGTACTTCAGTTCGCCGTCGGCGATGTAACGGACATCGCCGATGATGGGGTCTTCGCCGGGCGCCGGCTCGCCGCCGAGGGTCTCGGCCTCGAAGTAGATGTTGACCACGTGACGCGAGCCATCCGGGGCGATGGTATCGTGCACCCAGAGAATGTCGCGCGGCTCGATGGCCAGGCCGCATTCTTCGCGCACCTCGCGCTCGAGGGCTTCATGCAAGGCCTCGCCCCAATCGACGCCGCCGCCGGGCAGCAGCCAATTCTGCACGCCGCCGGGCTTGTCATGGCGCACCATGAGCACGGCGTTGTCCTGCCGAATGACCGCCGCGACGCGCACGCGCGGGCGCTGTTCCATATGGCCAGACTCCCCCATTTTGTCTCCCGTGTCCGCGGACTATACCATTCAGCTTCTATCGCATCATGGCCGACAGAGGGAGCAATGAGATATGCGAATCGCAGCAATGGCCGTAGCCGCGGCAACACTCATGGGATGTGCAAGTTTGGCGATTGGCGAACGCCCCCAACGCCCGGAGGCTGATCTCAGTCATGTGGTGGACGCGGCCGCTTTCGAGGAACGCGTCGCCAGCGCGGGCGGCCATGTTGGCTTTGTGTATGGCGACGACCGCCCCTTCGAGCAATGCCATGCCTCGACCATCGCGCAGGTTGGCGGCGTGCTCGTGTTCGCCTGGTTTGGCGGGGATCGTGAAAAGGCGGACAACGTCGGCATTTGGTACAGCCGCTTCGCCGATGGCTCCTGGAGCGAACCCAAGGTAGCCGCGAAGATCCCTGACGCGCGATCGGGCAAGGAAGCGCCGCACTGGAATCCCGTCCTCTTCTGCCCCGATGGCGAGACGCTCCATCTCTTTTTCAAGGTTGGCCCGGAAATCGGCACATGGCAGCAGCACTGGATGACATCGGAGGACGCCGGCCAAACGTGGAGCGAGCCTCAGCAATTGGTCGAGGGCGACGAAGGCGGCCGCGGCCCGGTTCGCTGCAAGCCGGTCGTGTTGTCCAATGGCTGGTGGATTGCCGGCAGTTCGACGGAGGAAGACGGCTGGATGCCCTTCGCCGACATCAGCAAAGACCAGGGCGAAACCTGGGAGCGCAGCGACGACTTCGGCTTCGACCGCAAGCGGACGCGTATTCAGGGCGCGATTCAGCCGGCGCTGTGGGAGAGCGAGCCCGGCCATGTGCATGCCCTCATGCGTACCAGCGCCGGGGTCGTGGCTCGCAGCGATTCGACCGACTACGTCCAGACCTGGACCGAAGTGGACCGCACCACGCTCCCCAACAACAACTCGGGCATCGACACGGCGCTCCTGCCGGATGGCCGCCTCTTCCTCATCTACAATCCCGTCAACCGCAACTGGGGCCCGCGCACGCCGCTCACCCTCGCCGTCTCAGAAGACAACGGCCGCACCTGGACCAACCTCGCCCATCTCGAGGACGACCCGGATCGCGACAGCGAATACAGCTACCCCGCGATGATCGCCAGCGATGACGGCAACACGCTCCTCATTTCCTACACGTGGAACCGCGACAAAGTCCGCGCATGGCAAGTGCCGGTGGCCGTGTTTGAATAGCGGCTTGGTCAGGGCTTGTTTCACGCCCGCCGCGCACAGGGTTTTGAGCACCGCCTGATGGCTGTGCAAGGCTGAACGCATGCCGGACTTTCTGAATCGAGCCTTGCCGGTGGCGCCGGCGTTTCTGCTGCTTAGCACCCACACGATTCCATTGTTGGAAAAATTC
>CAZLBS010000478.1:0-3369 GCA_964557505.1 uncultured Nitrospiraceae bacterium
GGCATACGGCCCCTGGCTGTCTTCGCCATAGGCCAAATCATCCCCGCTCTCGAGCGGGTCGATGAGATCTTCATCCTCGCCCGTCACGATTTCCAGGGCGGCAAGGGGGGCCTCGATGGGCTCTGCCTGTTGCAACACGGGCGGCTTCCCCGCCGGCGCACGAAATGCCTCGAGCAGCAAATCCCTCGGGACAAGCACCGTCTGGCCCCGCTCGAGCGTCAGCGTATCCAGCGCGTTCAACACCTGGATTTTCGTGTGATTGAAGCCCCGTCCAGTGAGCCATTCCGCCAAGGACCACAACGTCTCTTTTCCATCGGGTCCCGCATAGACCACCGTGTGATGCCAGCCGTCCTCGTCAATCCAATCCTGCGGAAACAGGGCCAGCAACATCTCGCGGCGGACGGATTCTTTCAGCCGGGAAAACGGAATAATGCCCCGGCGGGCGGCGGAAAACGTCTGCCACTCGGCTTCATGTTGGAGAAATTTGCCAAGAAAGTCCCGCGCGGCCTCGCCATCTGGCACGTGCACCTCGAGCACAAGGGCATTGCCATTGCGCAGGTGGGCGAAGGCCCCTTCTTCGATCTGCCGGCGCACGACCGACGCTGCGGAGACCGGCTGCGACAGGATCAAGGTCAGCATCATCCCCATGGCAACGGCCGCCCAGCCAGCCGCAATTCGGCTGGGCCATGTTGCGAGAGGCCCCTGTCGCATTACGGTCATGTCCCATCCCACTCATGGCGCTGGTTGCCCGGCACACGTGCCCGTTGTGCGCAGCATAAGATTGCGGGCCCCCATCTGTCAAGAGTTTACTTGGCTGAACGGGGGTGCTTATGGGGCTTCAGCGGCGGCCTGTTGCGTCTCGTTGCCGGGCATGGGGAAGGGGTCTTTGGCAAAGGCTTCGGCGGCTTCAGCGGCCTGAGCAGATTCGGCATCGCCTTCATGCGTGTAGACCCGGTAGGCCAAAGAGACCGCCTCGCCCGGAGCAAAGGTGTAGCCTTCGGCATGCGGCCATGACGAACCCACGAACCCGTAATGGCGGATGATCCAGCCATGCCATGGATAGCCTGGATTGTCCGGATGCTGAATTACCGTCACGCCAGATTCCTCTCGCGCGTCATGCTTTCGGGAAGACCAGTCCACCCACGCGGAGTCAATGGAGAGCCGGTCGCGCTTCAGGCGCCCTTCCTCGACTGTAATCACTCGGCCTCGCCGGGTGTTGTCGGGCCGGAAATTGAATCCCCCGTAGCCCTTGAGCACGCGGAGAAAGCGGTCGCTTGACTGCGAGCCCGCGAGAAAGACGTCTTCATCGATGACATTTTCGAGCGTGGTCGCGAAGTCGATGTGCCGTCCCTGCTCATTCAACGGATGCACCGTGATGTAGCTGCGTTGCTCCATCACGGGCTCGTCCTCGCCGTCGTACTTCCAGTGCACGCGGATGCCGAGCCTCGCCATGCCGCTGCCGGCGTCTTTCTCGAGCCACTCCACGAAGTGCTGGCGCATGCCGCGCAATTCCCAGTTGTTGCCTTTCCGTTCGCCAACCTTAATGACCGGCCATCCCCAAAAGACGCCGCGGTGATGCCAATGGTCCGATGGAAAGTCCTGCGTCAAGATGTCGCCTTTCGGTCCCCATAGCGGGTGCACGTAGCAAGCGCGCGTATAGCGCTCGATATCTTCCGCTTCAGGCGGCGGCGCGACCATCTCGTAGTTGTACTGCAATACGGGCTGACCATTCTCAAGAATGCGCACAGCCTTGCCGTCGTCCTCGAAAGCAAACTCCGCGAAGGACAAGCCGGGCGCCAAAGCCGCTGCCAAGGCAATCACACTGGCACGAAAGGTCGTAACGTTCATGAATCCTGCTCTCCGTTGGGCGGGGGTCCTGTATCACTGCCGCCACCATTATGCGCATTGGAGGCATCCGCGTCACCCGCGGCAATGCTCACGGCGATAATCCCCACATAGCGCGTGCCGAAGTCGATTCGCTTCGCCTCGGGCGAGTACATCCCGGAAAGCGTGCCGTCGAGATATAAGGCGTCTGCACAATTCAACTGGTCGCGAAAGATGCTGGCGAACGTATAGAAATTGACCGGCCAGCCGGAAATCATGAAGACCGCCTCGCCCTTGGCATTAATGCCGACGCCATTGCGGACGTGCACGCTATCCGAATCTTCGCGAAATGCAGGGTGCATGTTGCCGCCGCGCAGCAGCAATGGACCCGATTGGACCGCCATCCGCGCATCCGGCTGCAACTCGTAGTACTCTTCCGTCTCGAGAATGTGCGCCCCGGCATCATCCACATAGAACACGCCATTCGGCTTGAGAAAGAAATTGCCCCCGCCTTCTTTCCGGTTCAGCTCGTGGAACTCATCGCCCTCTTCGACATGAAGTCCCAGCGGCGTGTGGTCGCGCGCGTAGATGCCGCCATTCATCGCGAACAGCAATTCACGGCCGCGCTCCGACAGCCACTTCTTCAGCGAAGCAAACGAGCCGAAGGCCTCGCCGCCGGGGTCTTTCCAGTGCAAGGTCAGGGCATGCTGCGCCGGGTCTACATGCACGATGTCGTAGGCAACTTCCCCGACAATGATGCGCTCGTGCCGTAGGGACGGCAGAACAGGAGCTTCGGGCCCTTCCGCCTGCTCCGCTGGGCATCCCGCAAGCAGGGGAAGCGCTCCCAAAGCCGCGACGCTTACCGCTAGATGGATACGTTTACGCAAATCTTAAACATCCAAAGACATCGAGAACACGCTATCGCAACGGCGGCCGCTATGCCAAACGCCCTCATTCGGCGCGTTGTGCATCGGACGCCTGCAAATACGATAACACCGATTCCATCATATTGATTTGCAGGCGCGCCTGCAGCGCCATGGGGACAGGCCTTATCCGGTACTTCTCGGCGGCCTGGGACGCTTCTTTGGCGATCTCCCGGCTGGCCTTCGCTTTCTTGACGGTCTCGAGTACCTCCCAATACCGCGTCTCATCTGGACCCGCAGGCACATGGTCAATCAGGAAGAGCGGCAGTTCGCTCACCATGCATATGGGATCGCCTCCCAGAAACCGTACGTACTCCATTGACGACGGCCGGAACTTCGCCGCCGTCTCGCCGTCTCCCAACGCTTCGAAATGCTCACGCATTGCCGTGCTTGATGGCGTGGTCGAAAACCCCGGGCCGATTCGCCAAAAGCCCTTCTCGCCGCCGCGATCCATGTCGTGCAAGGGAACGCCAAGGGATGCCGTTTTGCGCGCAATGTCTTCAAGCAGCGGACGCGCCCGCTCCGCCCATTCCTGACAAATCAAGTACCAGGCCCCCTCCGCAAAGGCCATTCCATGCAAGGAAAAATGCGCCTCGAATGGCACGCCCGTATGCAAGAAGCG
>CAZLBS010000479.1:0-3358 GCA_964557505.1 uncultured Nitrospiraceae bacterium
CGCGAGCTTCTCCACAGCAGGCCCCGCCTTGTTGTGCTCGACCAGCGCGCGGCCCTCGTGATACGCCAGCCGCCCGAAGAAGATGTTCGTGTCAGCCGCCGTGCCAGCCATTAGTAGCAGCACCATGCCAAACCGCGCGATGAGTCCGAAGGGGCCCGAGAGCCGGGGATCGTGCACGGTTGCCGCAAAGACGCTCCGGTGTACCAGGCTGCCTAAGGCTCCGAGCAAAATGAAGAAGAGCGCGGCCGAAACGGGCACGCGCAGATTGAAGCCGAAGAGTCCGTCCACCAAGAAGGCCGTGAAGATGGCCGCGAAGCAATAGCCCAATCGCCGGCCGCCAACCGTCTCCCGCGTGAATGCCATATGGAGGGACAGTGCAATCGCAAGCGCGATGACCGCCAGATAAATCATCGCGGCTGGCAGCCCCGCGTCAATCGCCAATTCCAGCGGATCGTTGTGGACGTGTTTATTGAGGCGCGTTTCCTGAGCAAAAAAGGTTTGCTCATACTCCGTCCAGAAATTGATGTTCTCGATGACATATGTGCCCGTCCCATACCCAATCACGGGCCGCTCGCCGATCATGTCCGAAGCGCTGGTGTACGCCTGATAGCGAATCAACAAGGAACGGTCCAGCGGAAAGGGCACCCCTGTCCGCTGTTGATAGCCGTACATCACCGCGCCGGCCGCGCCCAGCGTCAACACGCCGGTAAGGACCATGGCCGCGGCCACGCGCGGCATGGGGGGGGCGTCCCGCCGGGCAAAGAGCCGCGCAAAGCCCAGCAACAATACGGCTACGGCGAGGGCAATCCAGCCCGCCCGCTGTTGCGACCAAAACAAATGCGTGAACAGCGGCAACAGAAACAGCCCGCACCAGCGCCATTTCCGCAGCGACCCCAAATACGCCGCCATGCACGCCGCGAGAATCAGGGTGTGCGCCGCATAATTCGGATTCCCGAAAGTCGCCGGGATGTTCAGGTATTCATCCGTGATGCGCTGGTCAGGGGCCCAGGGAAAGGGATCGAGTCCGGGCCGGTCGAGCCAAATGCTCAGCTTCTGAACCGCGCCATATAGAAATGAGACGAACACGCCGAAGAGCACGGCCAGCATAAAGCGGCGCACCTGCTCTTCAGTGCGGTACGCATACGACGCGGCGAACAAGAGCATCGCCAGCGACACAAACTTGCGCAGCTCAAACAGGTTGTAGTCCACATAACGCGAGGCCACGGAAGCCAGGAGATGGAAGGCCAAAAAGGCCGCGACAGGCCAAAAGAAGATCGGCGGCAGCCGGAACTCATCTCGCGTCACAAAACCGGAGGCAAGCCACAAGGCCCCAAACACGAGCCCCATATAGCTCACAATGAGCCATTTCACATCTTCGCTGGGAGACGGGCTGTACGGCCAGATGGCAAGGATGAGCACAATGACGCTCATGGCAAGGCCGGCGCGGATTACCTTGGCGAGCCACGTATCCCCGGGCGCATGCGCCCCGGCGGCACTCTCGGCAGAAACAGTCATCGGCAAGCCTTACGCGATATACACCGTCTTCACGTTCGTCAAGTCTTGAATGCCATGGCGCCCAAGTTCGCGCCCAAAGCCCGACTGCTTGATCCCCCCAAAGGGCAACCTCGGATCCGAGCGCGAAAACGTATTCACAAAACAAGCGCCCGATTGAATGTGATGGCGCGCAATGCGTTCCGCCCGTTCGAGGTCTTGGCTGCAAACGGTCGCGCTCAGGCCATACGGCGACTGATTCGCCAAGGCAATGGCCTCGGCTTCATCTTTCGCGGGGATGACCGCCGCTACCGGTCCGAATAGTTCTTCATCGAATGCCGCCATCCCGGGGCGGACGCCCGCAAGAATGGTTGCGGGGTAATACGCGCCGTCGCCATCGGGGATGTGGCCGCCCATGCGCACCTCGGCCCCAGCATCCACGCTGCGCTGTACTTGGTCATGCAGCGTATCGCGCAGATCCACGCGCGCCAGCGGACCAAGCGTCGTGTCTGGATCCATCGGATCGCCCATCACCGATTTGCTCATCTCCGCTTGGAGTTTCTCGGTAAATGCCTCAATGACGGGCTCGACCACAATGAAGCGCTTCGAGGCAATGCAGCTTTGCCCGTTCGCCTGGAGCCGCCCGAAGCTCCCCGCGGCCGCGGCGCCGTCGAGGTCCGCATCCTCCAGCACGACAAAAGCGTCGCTGCCGCCCAATTCGAGGATGCACTTCGTAATGCTATTGCCGGCGATGCCGCCGACGCTTTCGCCCGCGCGCGTGCTGCCGGTCAAAGTCACGCTTTGCACGCGATGATCGCGAATGACGCCCTCGATGCCTGGGATATCGATGCGCAAGACGGTGAGTCCGCCCTGCGGCAGGCCAGCATCGCGCAGCACTTTTTCCACTTCCAGCGCGCAGCCATAGGTGCTGTTCGCTGGCTTCACTACAAAGGTGTTGCCCGCCATGAGACCCGGCGCCGCGCAGCGCAGAATCTGCCAAAAAGGGAAGTTCCACGGCATGACCGCGAGCATCACGCCCAGCGGCTCATAGCATACAAAGCTCTTCGCGGCGTCCGTCTCGAAGACTTCGGGCTCGAGGTAGGCTTCCGCATGCTCGGCGAAATGCTCGCAGACCCAGGCGCATTTCTCGATTTCACCCACCGCCGACGCCACCGGCTTGCCCATCTCCCGGGCCATCAGTTCGCCATAAGGCTGCTTGCGTTGCCGCAGCAAACTCCCCGCCGTCTTCAGAATCTCGCCGCGGTCCGCGAAGGAGACATTCCGCCAGCTATCAAAGCAGTCCTGCGCCTGCGCCAAGATGGCGTCCACCTCTTCCCACGGCATCTCGCCATAGCTTGCAAGCGTTTCGCCTGTCGCCGGATTGATCGATTCAAGTGGCATGTAGTGCAGCACTCCCCCAGTTGGCCCGCGCTCTCCAGCAGCAATTCGCGATTATGGCAAATCTCGCAACGGCGATGCTCGGCCAGCAGCCCACGCCCGTGCTAAACCGCCACGCCCCGGTCTGCAAGCCAATCGTGCAGCGGCTTTCGGATGCGTGCGACCCGCGACAAAGCCTCGAGCGGTTGATGTAGGGGTTTGGGGGCAGTTCTTTTTCCAAAGAAATGCCCCCCGAAGCATACCGAAACGATGACAGACGAACGCCGCTTGATGCGCGGCTAGCGGCCCTTGAACTGGGGCGCGCGTTTCTCGACGAAGGACATCACGCCCTCGTGCGCGTCTTCCGTCTTGCTCAGCATCTGCAGCATGTCATCGAACTTCGCTGCGCAGGCGGCTTCGCCCTCTTCCACGTAGGTGCGTGAGGAGTCCTTCGTAGCCTGCACGGCGAGCGGCGCCAGCGCGGCGATTT
>CAZLBS010000480.1:0-3346 GCA_964557505.1 uncultured Nitrospiraceae bacterium
CATTGGCAAAGTTATTGAGCGATGCGCCCGAGACGGTTGCCGAAAAGCTAAACCGCGCCGACACGCGGCGGCTCGCCTCGATGTACGACTCCTGCCGCGGCCCCTGCAGGCCTTCCGCCACGCGCCCCGTGCGCTCCTCGAAGCGGACCAAGGTTTCACGTTCGACTTCTGCCGAGAATGAAAACTCGGTCTGCCGGGCGGAAGAGGCCGCCTCTTCGCCGTTGCCAACGCTGACTTGTTGCTGGGTCAGGCTCAGCGACGCCGAGGCCCGCTGCAGCGTGCGTTGGAAGGCCAGCAGTTCGGCCGATTCTCCGGCCCGGTCGAATCGATCGGCTGCTTGCGCCAACTGCCTGCCTGCAGCGCGCGCATCGGCATTCGGGCGCTGTAAAGCAGGCGCCTGCGCCTCTGGGCGCTGGCCGCCGTTCACCAGACTGCTCAACAGGTTGAAAGGGTTTGCCGTTCCCATGGTTCCACTCCAATTGCCCGGCGTCATGCACGCTCTTAGGCGATATCGTTATCGGCACGAGGCGATGAAAACTTAAATAGAAATTGCTCGAGTGGCGCCAAGCAATGGAATGGCAGGCAGTTACGGCTAGCTCGAGAAGCCCTCGTCGCGGCGGCAACGCCGATTTGGCTATACTCCGTTTCCGAGGCACGCCACGTTCATGCGCATCATTACCCGCTACATTCTGGCCGAGGTGGCCGTACCGTCCTTGCTCGCCCTCTTCGTCATCGGCTTCGTCGCTGTTGCGAAGGATCTTGAAGAGCGCGCGGAGGTCTTGCGGCTCGAACTCATTACGCCCTGGGACATCGCACGGCTCTCCGCTTACTTCCTCCCGACGCTGGTCTCCGTCATCATTCCGTACACCTTCATGATGGGCATCCTGCTGGCGTTCAGCCGCCTCGCCTCGCAAAACGAAATCACGGCGATGCGTGCTGCCGGCATCCCCCTGCGGCGCATTCTCGCCCCCGTTGTCTTGACAAGCGCGCTCCTCAGTATCGCGGCATTCTTCATCCAAGACATCGGGCAGCCCTGGGGCGTGAAGCGCTTCAACGACCTCATCTACGAAGAGCTGGCCAAGCGCGCGACGCTCGAAATGCTGCGCCCTGGCGAGATGCATGTTTTTGGCAGCGAGCAGTGGCGGGTGTTCATCGAGGAGCGCGATGAAGCAACCGGCCGCCTGTATGACATCGAGATTCTTGCGCCGCAAGAGGGAGGCGGCTATTGGGTGTATCACGCCGCTTCCGCCGAGGTGGTTCGGGGCCCCGAGGCATCCGGCCTGCTTCTGCGCGACGGCCATCTCATCATGCCCGATCAAGAAGGGCTCCTCGTGCGCAATACCTTTCCTGAATGGATGGTCGAGTTGCCCGCGCTCGAGGCCCTCCGTGCCCCGAGCCAACGCCGTGAACTGTCCCTCGCCAATCTGCTCCAAGAGGAAAACCGCCTTAGCGAGATCTTCGCCGAGCGTCAGGCCCCGCGCCTAAAGCAGGAATTGGCCCGCACGCGCAATGAAGCGGCCCTGCGGATAGCTTGGCCGCTGTCGTGCCTGGCCATGTGCGTGTGTGCCGCGCCGCTTGCGGCCCGCCCGCAACGCGCCGCCCGCTCGTTCAGCTTTGCCATCGGCGCGGTCGTTGGGCTGGTGCACTATATGCTGTTCCTCGTCACCGAGCCCCGCGGCTTGTTGCCCCTCGAACAAACCATCGCCCTGGCGCTGTCCGGCAATCTTCTTCTGTGCATTGCCGGCGCCGTCCTCATCTGGCGGGTCGATCACGTATGACCATCCTCGACCGCCATCTCGCAGCGCAGTTCCTCAGCGTCTTCTTCAAGACCTTAGCCACGTTGGTGGGCCTCTACATCTTTATTGATTTCCTCACCGCGCGCCGGGGCGACATGATCGACAATGAAGTGCCGCTCTACGTCATGGCGCAATACTATGGCAACTATGTGCCGCAACTCATGTACCGCAGCAGTCCTTTATCCGTCTTGCTCGCCGGTTTGCTCGTATTCGGCTCGGCCGCCCAACACCGGGAAATCATCGCCTCGCTCGCGGGCGGCGTCAGCATGCACCGGCTCGTGCGCTGGCCCGTGGTCCTGGCGGCTATGATCGGCGGCGCCATTTACGTCCTCGACACGGGCCTCGGCGCCGATGCGACCCGCTACGCCGAGCAGCTCCGCCTCAACTATTTCGAGCGCAATCCCGATAGCCAGCGCCCGGGCGTAAGTTGGCCCAACCTCGAAGGGGGCTGGACAGCTCATGTCATCAAGTACAACCGCCTCGCTCAAACAGGCGAAAACGTGTTCATACATGCCATTCGCGAGGATGCCGTCGAACAACTCCAAGCGCGCCGGATCTATTGGGATCCTGAACGGGATGGGGGAGAAGGGCGGTGGGTCTTGGAAGACGGCGTGTGGGTGGTCTTCGAGCCCGGGGCCGGGGCCGTGCGCTCGTCGCGCCGCATCACCCAGCTCGAGGCGCCCTTTAAGGAGACGCCTGAAGATCTCTTCGCGCTGGAAGCCCGGCCAGAAACAAAAGCCTCCGCCGCGCTCGCGGAAGATATCGAGCGGGCGGAGGCACGCGGATTGCCCGCGAGTCAATTCTGGACCAATTGGCATGCCAAGTTTGCCGTTCCAGCCCTGAACTTCGTCATGATTTGGCTGGCCATTCCATTCGCCATGCGCGTGCGCCGCGGCGGACTCGCTATCGGCTTCGGCATGAGCCTCGTCATCGGCGTTTCATACCTCGCCATCTTTGCTGTCACCATGGCGCTCGGGAACGCGGGCCGGCTCGAACCTGTGCTCGCCGCATGGCTGCCCAATGCCGTGTTCATGGCGCTCGGCGCAGCGCTTTACCTGCGGACGCCAACCTAAGGGCTAACGCTGGTCCAGCTTGCGATTGCGAAGCAGCCGGGCGATGAACGCGTCCACGTAGTCCCGCCCAAGTTCAGCCAGCACGTCGATGCCCTCCTGCCGGCCCACCTGCAGGGCCGTTTCGACCGCGAGCTGCCGGGCATGCCGCGCCTCGTCTTGGCTGAGCTTGCCGTCCTCGCGACCGCGCTTCAATTCGCGCACATACGTCTGCCACGATTTTTCGACCCCCGCTTCAAGCGCAAGCAATGCGCGGTCGAACCGGCGCCTGCGGCGCTGGGCCAATAGCCCCGACCCTTTCACGCCCGCCCAGACCAGCCCGATAACGCTAGCCGCAATCGAAAGCACCGCCTCGCTTTGCATAATTTCCTGCAACATAAATGGTCCCCTTTCCTAACGGCATGCACGGCCGCGATTGTCCGCGTGGACATGCCCGTCGCCGTAATCGTCTTTGACCCAATCGAAGTGCTTGCGGCAGAC
>CAZLBS010000481.1:0-708 GCA_964557505.1 uncultured Nitrospiraceae bacterium
GGCATGGAGAGTGGTATGGGGAAGAACGGTGCCTGTGACCTGTTCCCCCTGCCGCTGCAAACCCACGACCTGATCAATTCGAACTTCTCCCCCAGCCCGGACAAAAGCGTCTCTAAAGGCAGTGGTGGTCAATTCTGGCTGTATATGCCCGTGGGGAACCACCAATGCTGCCTCCAGGTGGTGCGGATCCAGGAGGGGCTCTAGCGCACAGGCCTCCCCTTTGCTAATCAGGGTGGGTGGGGTCAGACATTGCTCATAGTTAACAAGAATGGTTTGCGGATCCTCGCCAGCTGGAATGGGCATGAGCAGGGTCATGGGGCGAAACTGAATATCCTGATCCAGTTCCATGGACAGCTGCTTGTACCTGGCTTCCCCCAACCGACAGAGAGATTGCAGCAACGGCGTTTTGGCAGCCCAGAAGGCCAAGCCCCCATAGCTGTAGCGGGTGGCGCCCTGCAGCGTGAGGTCTTTTTCCACCAGCACCACTGAAAATCCCTGGTACGCTTTCCGAGCCGCCGCGCAACACGACCGCCGTCTCGGGGCGGCCTTGCATGAGATTGTCGATCGCCCGGCGCGAGCGGTCCATGGCATATTCCTGCAAGGTGTTCGAGAGCGAAAAGAGAAACAGCAGGATGATGCCCTCGTTCCAGTGGCCGAGATAAGCCGCGCCAATGGCCGCGATGAGCATGAGGAAATCTACATCGAGTT
>CAZLBS010000481.1:718-3333 GCA_964557505.1 uncultured Nitrospiraceae bacterium
GTTCGCCGCGAAAAAGACCGGGGATGGTCTTACGGGCGGCGGGCCCGCCCCCAGCTGCATACGCCGTCAGCTGTATCGCCAGCAACAGCCACCCGGGTGCGCCAAGCCATTCGCCCACGATGCTTGCCGCCAGCATTGTGAAGGTCAGCGCCGTTAGGGAAGCCTCGAAGCCGCCCTTTCCCCGAAAAACATGCATTGCTTTGCTGGGCTCCTCTTCTTCCGCCGATGGAGTATAGCGGAACCTCAAGCATGCACCACATACAACAACCAAGGCCCAGTCGTTCGACTGGGCCTTGGTGCGTCCTCATGCGTACTGAAAGGCGGGTGCTATTCGACCACCGTCAGGGGGTACGGCGGCGTCGGAATGATGGGGCAGTAGTAGGTGTGATCGCCCGCGGGCACTTCAACGGTCACCGTACCTGTTTCCCCTTCTTTGATGCCGATGGCCGTTGCTTCGCCGTTTTCCGGCTTGACCACAAATCCGGCATCCTTGCCCGCCTGGTTCTCGACGACGAAGGTGTATTCGCCCGGCGCAATCTGGAACACATTGTCATGTGTCTGGAAGTAGCCGGGGTGCATGGTGATGCGGATCGTGTTTTCATCCGTCTGGGCCTGCACTTGCTGTGCCTCCAAACCGGCGACGCCCGCCACCGTCAAGCCAAGCACTGCAACCACCGCCGCCAGAATCGAAACTGCTTTCTTCATCGTTCTTCTCCCTCTTGTTGTTGCCGTTTTCAGCGCTGCCGCTTCGTGTCGACGAGCAGCATCACGCCGTTTGTATTGCCACGCGCAGTGCACTCCTGCGCAGGAATGCCACCCTGGTTACGCTTCGCTGAGCACTTGCACTTTCGGAAAGTCTACCGGCGTGTCGACGATGTGGTTGAAGTAATTGGTGAAGAGGTTCAGGGCGACATTGCCCACCGCCTCGAGAATCTCTTCATCCGTCCAGCCGGCTTCTTTTAGGCCGGCGATGGCCGTGTCCGGAACATTGCCGCGGTTCACCACGACCTGGCGGACGAACTTCAGCAGGGCGTCAACCTTCGGATCACTGGCCGAAGCGCGCCGTGCTGACAAGGCGTCGTCTTCGCTGAGACCAGCGCCTTTGCCCATTACCGTATGGGCCGCCAGGCAGTAGTCGCACTGGTTGGCCTCGCCCACCGTCAGGGCAATCTGCTCGCGCACTTGACCACTGAGCTTCCCGCCGCCCAAGGCATTGCTCAGTCCCAAGTAGCCCTCGAAAAGGGCAGGGGCTGCAGCCATCGCCTGAAAAATGTTCGGCGTCGAGCCAAGCTTCTTCTTCACGCCATTCAACAAGTCCGCCGCCTTGCCTTCTGCTTGATCAAGGCTCACCAATTGTGTCCGTGCCATTGTTCCCTCTCCCTTGCAATGTGTCCATTGGATTGTTTGCTTGCGTTTGGTTCCGCCGTCACCGGCGTCATGCTCAGTGATACGCAGCGCACGTGCCAGCGCAGTGCTGTGATGGTAAGTAAATGCAAATCAGTATCTTAGCTTTGTTTTGGCTATCTTTCATGAGTCCCAAAATATTGTGATTCACAAGAAGTTGGGTTGCAAAAAGTTGGGAGTTAGGGCAGGCTTGTGGGCATGGAGGTGTGTGGGCTAGATCTTGATTCACTGCACGAGCTGTCGGTTTCGCTCGCGGAGGAGACCGACGCCGGGGTGGTGCTCGAACGCATTGTGCGGGGGCTGGGCACGTGTCCGGACATCGCGCTCGCGCGGGTCTGGCTGATCGCGCCGGGGGACATCTGTGATGGATGCCGCATGCGCGACACCTGCCTTGACCAGTCGGCCTGCCTGCATTTGATGGCCAGCTTCGGCACTCCATACCAGGCGCCTCCGGAACGCTGGAACGGGCGGGCCGGGCACTATCGGCGCGTGCCGCTGGACGAGACGCGCCGCGTCGGGCGCATTGCGGTCCGGCGCCAAGGCGAACGCGCCGAACTCGCCGGCAATCCCGAAGGACTCCACGAGCCCGGGTGGATTGAGAACGAGGGCCTTGTGTCGTTCGCAGGGCAGCCGCTCGTTTTTCGCGGGGCCGCCTGGGGCGTCCTTGCCATCTTTGCGCGGCGCTTCCTAAGCGAGCAGGAGATGCACCTCCTACGCGTGTTTGCAGACCATGCCGCGTCGGCCATCGCCAACGCGCGCGCCTTCGAGGAAATCGAGCGCCTGCGCAAACAACTCGCCGAGGAGAATGCATATCTTCGCGAGGAGGTGCAGCAGGCGCGGGAAGCCGGCGGCATCATCGGCTCGAGCGAGGCAATGGCCCGTGTGCTTCGGCAAATCACCCTGGTCGCGGCAACGGAAAGCGCCGTCCTCATCGAGGGCGAATCCGGCACGGGAAAGGAATTGGCCGCTCAGGCCATTCACGAGCAGAGCACGCGCGCGGCCCAACCCTTGGTGCGGGTGAATTGCGCGGCCGTGCCGCACGAACTCTTCGAGAGCGAATTCTTTGGGCACGTCAAAGGCGCATTCACCGGCGCCGTGCGCGACCGGAAAGGCCGCTTCGAACTGGCGGACGGCGGCACGCTGTTTCTCGATGAAGTGGGGGAGATCCCGCTAGAACTGCAGGGCAAGCTGCTCCGGGTGCTGCAAGAGGG
>CAZLBS010000482.1:0-3321 GCA_964557505.1 uncultured Nitrospiraceae bacterium
GAGATCATCCGCCGTGACCCCTCCCTGACGGCCCGCCTGCTCAAGCTCGTCAACTCCAGCTCCTACACGTTCAATAACGAGATCACGACGGTCGACCGGGCAGTCTCGCTGCTCGGCAACAACGCGGTGCGTGCGTTTGCCTTGAGCCTAGCGGTGACCGATGTCATCCGGAAACTCCGCGCCGACTGGGCCTTCCCGCCTGAAGCCTTTTGGAAGCACTCGCTTGCGGTGGGCGTGGCGACGGAAATGCTGGCGCAGGTCAGCAGCCATTCCGTAAGCCCAGCCGAAGCCTTTATGGCGGGTCTTCTCCATGACATCGGGAAGGTGGTGTTCACCGTATGCGCTCCGGATACCTACCGCACGCTGATCGCCCGGGCCGAAGACGGCGTCAAGCCGCTTCTTCAGTTGGAAATGGAACACTTCGGCGTCGGCCATCCAGAAGCGGGCAAGTGGCTCGCCGCCCGGTGGGGCCTGCCCGACGACTATGTCCAGGCCATCTGGCTTCACCGCCACCAGCCGTCCAGCATTCCCGCGGCCGAGTTCAACCGCGACCTTATCGCGCTGGTCCATGTGGGCAATGCATTGGTGCGGAACACCCTGACGGGATTTGGCGCGGGCGACCGCGGCGGCCGTCTGAATGAGAGCGCCCTGCATGCCGCCGGCCTAACCCAGGCTCAGGTAGACAGCGTGCGCCGGGAACTGGGACCACGACTGGAGGCACGCGCCTCCATAATCGACCTCTCCTTCAATGAGGCAGAGCTGTACTATGACGCGCTGGAACGCGCCAATCAGCAGCTCACCGCCCTCTACCTGAAGCAAGAGCAACACTACCGCCTGTTTCAGAAGCGGGAACAGCGCTTCGCCGTCTTGCGGGAAATGACCACCGCGCTTACACATGCGACCACAGCGGATGAGGCATTGACGTCCATTGCCGGTGCGGTGCGTAAAGCATTCGGAGCCCGTACGGGCGTATGCACTGTGGTTGACCGGTATAGCCGCCTCGCCGAAGGCCGCTGCTGGACAGAGACGGGTCCGGAATCGGCGTTCGCGCTGACGCTCGACGAAAGGAGCCCGCAGACGGGGGCCGTGGAAAGCGCCGTATTCGAAGACTTGCCCCCTGACATCGGGCGGGCGCTGCGGCGCGTCATGCAGGACGAAAAAGGAAGCCTGGCCGCCCTCCCCGAACGCATGGGCGATGTACTCGTGACCCCGCTCTTGGGAAACGGCGAGCCCTGCGGATGCATCATCGTCGACTATTCCCGTCTGCAGCCCGGCACCCCGCTCGACACGGAGTTGCATGACCTCGAGGCCTTTGCTTCGGTGGCCGCGATGGCGGTGCGCCGCTTGACCACGCAAGCCCGGCTGATGCGCCGGGGCGAAGAGCTAGGCCGGGCGCTGTACAAGAGCGAACAGGCCCAGCGCCAACTCATGCACGCGGAGCGGTTGAGCGCGGTGGGAGAAATGGCGGCGGGCGCCGCACATGAGATCAATAATCCGCTGAGCATTATTTCGGCGCGCGCAGAACTTATGATGCACAAGGAAGAAGACCCGCTCAAGCAGAAGGGGCTTCGTTCGATTGTCGATCAATGCGCGCGGGCGTCGAAAATCCTGCAGGACCTGATGGGCTTTGCCCGTCCCGCGCCTTCCAAGACCGAATCGGCCAATGTGAACAGCATCGTCCAAGAAGCTGTCAGCGTGTTTGAGAGCCGGCTCGAGAAGCGGGGCGTCTCCTTGAAGGCGGATCTCACGACCGGTCTGCCGCAGGTGTACATCGATGCGCAGCAGATCCAGCAGGTCCTGGTGAATCTTTTGATCAATGCGGAGCACGCGACAGCCCGGGGCGATCACGTGACGCTTGCCACCGGAGTCAGCCGCACGGGCGATACCGTCACGATCGAGGTTCAAGATACTGGATCAGGCATTGCGGCAGAACATCTCGAGAGCATCTTCGAACCTTTCTTTACGACGAAAGAAGAGGGCAAAGGCACGGGTCTCGGATTGTCGCTGGCTTACGGAATCGTCCAAAGCCATCAGGGTGAACTCCGGGTCGAGAGCGAAGTCGGCAAAGGCACGACATTTACAATCGTGCTGCCCGTCGCGACGAACTTGCTCAATCTGAGCGAGCATCAGGCCGTGCGGGACGAGCCCGAAGAGGCCGCGCAAGACGCGCCCCGCGTGCTTGTCGTGGACGACGAAGAGCTTGTACGCAGCCTGATTGCCGAGGCGTTGGCCGAACGCAGCATGCGCGTGTCCTTAGCGGCGAACGGCGTGGAAGCACTCGAACTCCTCCAGCGCGAACACATCGATCTCATCACCATGGACATTCGCATGCCGCGCATGAACGGCATGGAGCTGCTCAAGGTCTTGCGCGAACGCATGCCACACATCCCGGTCATTGTCGTCACGGGCCTTGCGTCGCGCGAAGAGGTGGCCCAAGCGGCCTCGCTCGGGGCCGTGGGTTGCCTGCGCAAGCCTTTTCGCGTGTCCGACCTGGTTGAGCGCGTCGAGCGGGTCTTGAACGATAATGCGGCCAAAAAGGGCAACCGCCCGCATTAACTGCGCTGAATGACCGCGCCCCCGTCATCGTGTGAATGATTTCACGCAACCAGCCGTCAACTCCTTTGGAACCAGCAGCCGTGCTTTCGGGCGCTCATGAGAGGCGCAAGCGGGATTGTTCGCTTCCAATTCGTGTGTTATGCTTCGTTAGAAATTGGTAACCGCCGCAGGTTCAGCAGGTTCGCTCATTTGGCACTGTGGCCTTGATGCCCTTCCGCCGCTGGCGCATGATGCCGCCGTTCGAGCAGCATGGCCCTGCTGTGTGGCCGACAACCATAGGTCCAGACGCGCAATGCGTCTGCTGAGCCAACAATGAGGTAACGGTTTCCGTATGAATGGCTACTTAAAACAGATTTCGTTGTGGTTGATTATTCTGATCATCCTGGTGCTCGCCTTGTCGACACTTACCAATACGACGCAAAGCAGCGAAAAGCTGGGCCGCCTTGATTTCGAGCGGCTTCTCGAAAGCGACCCGGGCAAAATCGAGCGTGTCGATATCGCTATGACTGCCGAAAAAGGGTACGAATACGACGTTCAATTGAAAGAGCCGATCGACAATCAGAGCCGCATCAACTTTTTCTATCACGACATCCCGGCTGAATGGGAAACAACCGCCGATACGCACGAGCCACCTATTCCATGGGAAGTATCCGAAAAGGATACGCTGTGGCTGAGTTTCCTGCTGAATATCGTGCCCTTCCTGCTCATTCTCGGTCTGATCTGGTTCTTCATGTTCCGGCAGATGCAGGGCGGCAGCAACAAGGC
>CAZLBS010000483.1:0-3298 GCA_964557505.1 uncultured Nitrospiraceae bacterium
GCTACGTTGCGGTTTCAGCGGGAGCGGGCTGGCAGCCCAAGCGCTGGCCGCACGAACACTGGCAGACGGTCATTGATGCATTGGAACAAGCGGGAAACCGCGTCGTTGTGCTCGGGGCTTCTGGCGAGTACCCGGGAGCCGGCATGGATCTCTCAGGGCAGACGAGCGTTTCCGAGGCGTCGCGCGTGCTGCGGCATGCCCGGCTCTTCATCGGGTGCGACAGCGGATTGATGCATCTCGCGCTGGCGTCAGGCTGCACGGCCCTCTGCCTGTTTGGCCCGACGCGCCCAGAGATGCTCGTGCCAGGACATCCCCGGCTGCACAGCATCGACAATGCTAGGCCTTGCAAAGGCTGCTGGAACCTGAGCCTGGAAATGACCGAGCCGGGCGTCTGCCCCCGCGGCATCCCCTGCTGCCTCGAGACCATCACCCCTGAGGCCGTGCTATCCGAGGCGCGGCGCTTGCTGGCGGATGCGCCCTGATGCGGGTGCTCTTTCTGACGCTCTACCCCCACCTTGCGGCGAGTCCGCGCTACCGCGTGCATCAGTTTTTGCCGTACCTCGAGCGCCGCGGCATCAGGGCGGCGGTGGCTTCCGCCGTCAGCCTTCGCGCCTGGCAGCGCGCCCAGGCAGGCCTTGCACGCTTTGGCCGCATAAGCTATCACGCGGCCGAGGGATTTCGGCGGGTGCGTCATGCCTTGGAGGCCTCCTCCTACGATATCGTGGTCGTGCAAAAGGCGATGGCCACGATTTATTGGAAGGGCCTCGGCGAGCTCATTCGGCGCCGAAGCAAGCGGCTGGTACTGGACATCGACGACGCGGTGCATCTGCATGCGCCGGTCAGCCCTGGGCGGTGGTACCGGTCGCTGACCGCTGAGGACGAGGTGCGTGGACTCTTCGCTTCCGCCGACCTGGTGTTGGCGGGGAATCACTGGCTTGTCCGGCAGGCTTCCGAAGCGGGCGGAGATGCATGCTACTTTCCAACCGTGGTCGATACGGCCTATTGGACGCCCCCCGCTGAGCCGCCCAAAGACTTCAAGGCAGCCTGGATAGGCAGCCCCAGTACGGCGGGCTACCTCGATGCGCTGGGAAGCGCCTTCACGGAACAGACCGGCGTGGAGTTGATCTGCTACGGTGCGCAGGCGCCGCCGCTGCCAGGCGCGCAAGCGCGTCCCTGGCGGCTGGAAACGGAAGTGGATGATTTGCGCCAGTGCGCTGCCGGGGTGATGCCGCTTCCTCAGACGCCATGGGCGCGAGGCAAGTGCGCGCTGAAGGCCCTGCAGTATATGGCCTGCGGGATGCCCTGCATCGCGACGCCCTTCGGCGCGGCGCAGCATGTGATTAGCGCTGGGGTCGACGGATTGTATGCGCGAACGCCTGAAGAGTGGGTTGCTCAGGCGGCGTTGCTCAAGCATTCGGCATTCCGGGGGGCCATGGGTGCGTTGGCGCGCGACACCATCGAAACGCGCTTCAGCCTGGATTTGGCGGCCCCGAAACTTGCGGGGCATTTTGAACGGCTAATGGATACGTCTTGATGAATCGCCTGTGTTATGTAGTGCCCTCCCTCGACCGCGGGGGCGCCGAGCGGCAGTTGTTGCTCATGATGCGCGGTCTTGCGCGCCACATGGAGTTGACGCTTGTTTGCGTACGCGGGGCGGGCGTGCTTGCTGGCGAGGCACGCAGGGCAGGTGCGCGCCTGCATGTCTTGGGGGTGCAGTCGCCATGGAATCCCCAGTTCGGGTGGCGCTTGAGCAGACTCTTCCGCCAGCACCGGCCCGATATTGTTCACTCGGTAATGTTTGGCTTCGATTATCAGGTGAACCGCGTGGCGCGGCGGGCGGGCGTGCCCGTGATCGTCTCGAGCCGGCGGCAACTGGCGACGTGGCGCCGCCCCCGGCACATTTGGCTGCAACGGGCGGCCAACCGTTACGCCGACGCTATCGTGGCCAACTGCGAAGCCGCGGCCCGTTTCGCGAAAGACCAGGAGCGGGCCGACCCCTCACTGTTTCATGTGATTTACAACGGCATTGATTTGCGCCGCTTCGAGAATGCGCCGGCGCGGGCGGAGCGCCGCATGGAGTTGGGCTTGCCGGCTGGCGTCCCGATCGTGGGCATGGCGGCCAACTTCAGCCCCGTCAAAGATCATCCGCTGTTTGTGCGTATGGCATCCGAACTGATGCACATGCAAAGCGATGTGCACTTTCTGCTGCTGGGCGCCGGGCGCGGCGAACGCGAGTTGCGCAACATGATTGCGCGGCTCAATCTTGAGCCGCACTTCTCGATTCGAGCGCCTGATGAAGTGGTGCCGCATCTGCAGGCGATGGATGTATGCGTGCTGACCTCGCGGGTGGAAGGCTTCCCCAATGCCTTGATGGAGTCGATGGCGGCTGGCACGCCCGTGGTGGCGAGCGCGGTCGGGGGCATTACCGAACTCATCGAGGACGGTGAACGGGGCATCTTGGTCGAAAACCGCGACCCCGAACACTTTGCCCGTGCCGTGCACCGGCTGCTTGCCCACCGGGATGAAGCCGAAGCCATGGCCCAGCAAGCGCGCGAGTATGTGCGTGCGCACCTGGATGCCCCCATCATGGTATCGGCCTACCGAGAACTGTATGCGCAGCTGCTTCTCGGCGCGATGCGAAAGGCTGGCTGACGGGCATGTGCGGCATCGCTGGCCTATATGCCTTGGAGTCAAGCGCGGCCCCGCCTTCCCAGGAAGTTTGCGAGCGGATGGTCGCGGCGTTGCAGCACCGGGGCCCGGATGATGGCGGCATCTGGAGTCATGCGTCTTGCGTCTTGGGCATGCGGCGGCTCAGCGTGATCGATATCGACAATGGCCGCCAGCCCATGACCAACGAAAATGAGACGGTGGCGCTGGTATACAACGGCGAACTCTACAACTTCCGGGAGTTGCGCGACACGCTCAAGGGTCTGGGCCACCAGTTTCGGACGCAGTCCGACACAGAGGTCATGCTGCGGGCATATGAGGCTTGGGGCGCGGACATGCTTCCGCGGTTGAACGGCATGTTCGCACTGGCCATATACGATGCCCGCGGCGATAAGTTGCTGTTGATGCGCGACCGCCTGGGCATTAAGCCCTTGTTCTACGGGCAATCTTCTGGGCAATTGCAGTTTGCTTCCGAGTTGCCCGCCTTGGAGCGCGCGGGCTTCGCGGGCGCCCCGCTGCAGCCGCATGCCCTCGCCGCGTACCTCGAGTACGGCTACGTTCCCGCTCCAGACTGCATCATGGCGGGGGTGCACAAGCTGCTGCCTGGGCATTATCTCGAAGCCAAGAATGG
>CAZLBS010000484.1:0-3286 GCA_964557505.1 uncultured Nitrospiraceae bacterium
GCGCTGCTCGAGCAGCGCGCCAAGCCAAAGCTCTTGCGGCATGTACTTGGAGTGGCAGACACCATGCTGTGGGTAGCCAGCCGTGAAGGGCTGCAACAGGATGCGTGTGCGGAAGCAGCCCTACTCCACGACATCTGCAAGCCCTTTCCGGCGCACGAGCAGCTCCGCCTCGCGGAGAACAACGGCCTGCCCATCGGTGAGACGGCGCATGCCGAGCCGATGCTGTTGCACGGGCCCAATGCCGCCGAAGAGGGCCAGCATAAATGGAGCATCGGAGAAGACGTATACCAAGCCGTCTACTGGCATACGACAGGCACGTCTGAATGGAATGCCATCGGGCTAGCGCTGTACTTCGCGGACTTCAGCGAGCCGAACCGGCAACACCCTGAAGCGGCTCAAGCACGCGACACCTATGAAGCGCAGGGCTTCTTTCCCGCGCTGCGTTATGCCGTCTCAGCGAAGCTGCAGTACATCCAGCAAAAGACGCATGTCAATCCTCAGACGCAGGCCTTCCATGATTGGCTTATGGCGTTCGATGCGTAGAGGCGGGCGATGAACGACGCATTCAGGCACCTGGCGCCGTATTACGATGTGCTGATGGCGCATGTCGATTACGACCGCTGGGCCTTGACATCAGCCGCGCTGGCCGGCTGCCTTCCGTCCCCCATGCTCCATCTCGATGCGGGCTGCGGCACTGGGGCTCTGCTCGCGAAGATGCGGCAGTATGGCTACCGCAGCGCGGGCGTAGACCTCTCGCCGGCAATGGCGCGCGTGGCAAGGGCCGAAGCACGCGCCCCCGTGGCCGTGGCCGATTTGCAAGCCTTGCCCTTTCACCGAAGCGCCCTCCTCGTCACGTGCCTGTTCGACAGCATCAATTTTCTGCTCGAGGAAGCGGCCATGCGCCGGGCGCTCGAATCGCTCGCGGCATGCCTGAAGCCGGGCGGACTCCTCTATTTCGACATGGTCACGGAGCGCATGGTACTCGAACATTTCGCCGGGCAGTCCTGGCGCGAGGAACACACGGGCTTCCGCTCGAGATGGCACTGTACCTATGACGCGAAACGCGCCATCGCCTCGACCGAGATTACGATCAAGCGCGGGCAGTCGGGCATCATTCGCGAGCGGGTCTATACACGCGAACAAATGGCACGGGCGCTCGAGGCGGCCGGGCTCGAAGTCTTGGCCGAAGTGGATGCGGAAACCTGGCGCAAGCCCGCAAGGGCGACCCTGCGGGTGGACTACATCGCGGGCAAGAGCATTTCGCAGGAAACACGCCGCGGCGTGCGCAATGCCGTGCCGCATGTGCGCGCGCTGCTGCGGCAAGGCGCCACGCAATGAAGCAATTCGATTCCCAGTGGAGCAACCCCGCCCACTACGACAATGCGCTGGTCCTGCAAGCGTTGCTCGGACAGACCACGCCCCGGACGCCTATTTGGCTGATGCGGCAAGCCGGGCGCACCGATCCTGAATACAACCGCATTCGCCAGCAGTGCGGCTTGCGCCTCGAGGAATTGTTCGCCCATCCCGCCTTGGCTGCCGAAATTTCGCTTCTCCCCCAGCGCTTCGGCGTGGATGCCATCATTTACTTCCAGGACATCCTCACCCCCCTTGGACCCATGGGGGCGCCGTTCGTCTTCGACCCGGGCCCGAAGCTGATGCGGCCCCTTCGCACCGCCTCTGACATTGAGAACTTGCACAGCTTCGATGTCGCGGACGAACTCCCCTTTATCGGCGAAACCTTCCGGCAGGTGCGGCAAGAATTGAACCGGGCCATGCCAGTGCTCGGGTTTGCCGGGGCGCCGCTTACGCTCGCGGCCTTTCTCTTGGAGGGCGGCAGCTTCGGCAACGCGGCCCCCGCAACCCAAAAGCTCATGCAGGCCGCCCCCGCCGCCTTTCATGCCCTCCTGGAATTGCTCTCGGAAGTGACGATTGATTACTTGAATTACCAAATCGAATCGGGCGCGGCAGCCGTGCAGTTGTTCGAATCCGCGGCGCACTTGTTTTCAGCTGGCGAGTACGAGACGTTCGCGCTTCCCTATCAGCAATGGGTGCTCGATGCGGTAACTGCGGCGCCATGCATTTTCTTCGCGCGCGAGCGGCCAGAAATCGCCTTGCTAGCCGAAGCCGGCGGCGATGCGATTAGCTTGCCGGCCGAAGTGAGCATCGCGGAGGCTCGGGCGCAACTCGGCCCTGACGTGCCCCTGCAAGGCAACTTGGACAACAAGCTGCTGCAAAGCGGCCCCATGGATGCGGTACTCAAGCAGGCTCAGCAGTGCATTCAAGAGGGAGGGCATCATGCACACGTCTTTAATCTCAGCCATGGGTTGCTGCGCGATACGCCCTTCGAGCATGTCACCGAACTCATTCGCGCGGTCAAGGGCATGCGCGTAGCGGCCTAATCGCGCCACCTGCCCATGCGCTGCACCGGCAGACCCAGGTGATAACCCACGATAATGAGCTGGTGCAATAGCGTGAGGCGCCATGGGCCAGCCTTCTGCCAGCGCCGGGGCGATGCGATGGACCATGCCGCGGGCATCTTGGCCAGGCGCCCGGCGCGCCCCACCCGGCGCATGAAGTCGTAGTCTTCCATCAACGGCCACGCCGGGAAGCCGCCCGCCCGCTCCCAGGCCTCACGCGTGACGAAGATGCTTTGGTCGCCATAGGGCAGCCCCCGCCAGCGCGAGCGGAGATTCGCAAGTTTGTCGATCAAACGGTAGATGAGTCCCGGGGCGGGGACGTGCAGCCGAAACGCGCCCGCGGCCGCGCCATCCCCGAGCGCATTGCCCACATGCCGGGCATAAGCTTTTGGCGGAAGGCAATCGGCATGCATCAATAATAGTTTCGGTGCTTTGGTTTCTTGAATCGCGGCATTCAGTTGGGCGCCCCGGTTAGCCGTATGCTGCAACACGCGCGCGCCATAGGTGGACGCGAGTTCGCGTGTGCGGTCCGTGCTGGCGCCGTCGGACACGGCGACGGGCGCATCGCCGTACACCTGAAGAAGCGAGACGGCGTTAGCGATGCACTGCTCCTCATTGCAGGCCAACACGATGACCTCGAGGTCTGAATCGATGTCTCGAGCACGCCGCCTCTGCGCATCCTCCCAGACCTTCAAATCCTCCGGCACATCGACGTCGCGCAGGGTTGGCAAGAGGGCCAGGCCAGTCCCGTGTTCTCGAGCGCGTGCTTGCGTGGCTTCGAAAACGGAAGCTGTCCCCCATTCGATACCGGCGAAGAGATGCGGCACGGGCAGGCGGGCGCCGATGCAGTAATAGCCTCCGTCTTCCGC
>CAZLBS010000485.1:0-3241 GCA_964557505.1 uncultured Nitrospiraceae bacterium
ACGCAATGCGGCGTCTGCGTCGCCCGCAGCACCCGTGCGAGATTGCTCCCGTTCACCCCATACCCCACTATCGTGACATGCTGCGAAAAATTATCCTCCGGAACGGGGCCATCTTCCGGCGCTTCGACGGGCGGTTCAGCCGGTTCTAAGCGCCCCCCGGCGAAGGCGGCCGCCCTCCGCGCAAGCGGACCCGACACCGGAACGAGCATGGCCCCTAGCATCATCGTCCCGACGGCATACACGACCAAGCCGTCCAGCAATCCCGATGGAAACAAGCTCATGCGGTCCGCTTCACGTCCCAAGACGTACCCAAATTCGCTGACCGTGCATAGCCCCAGGCCCACTTGAATGGAAGGCCGCAAGGGCCAGCCCGCGAGTTTCACCGCGCCAGCCGTAACAATGGTTTTGACGGCGAGCGTCGCCAAGATGGCGCCGCCAATCAGCCACAAGTGCATTCCAACGATTTCAAAATCGACCAGCATACCAAGCGAAATGAAGAACAGGGCGTTGAACGTGTCGCGGAACGGCGTGATGTCGGCGGCGATTTGGTGACGCGCATCGGCTTCGGCAAGCAACAGCCCCGCCATGCAGGCCCCCAGGGGCAATGACCAGCCCACGAGTCCTGCTGCCCACGCCCCGCCAAGCGCCATGAGCACAGCAAACAGCGCCGTCAGCTCGCGCCCCCCTACCCGCACGATCGTATCGAGAATGCGCGGCAAATACGCCCGGCCCAACACCGTGACGGCCGCGGCTCCGACGAGTCCTGCGCCGGTCATCATCAAGGCATTCACCGGCGATGGGGCGCCTGCCTCCCCTCCGCCACCGGCGGCGTGCGCCTCGGGAAGCGTCTCCACGCCCCCGCCAACCGCCGCCAGCAAGGGCAAAAAAATCATGACTGCAATGACGACGATGTCCTGCAGCAGCAAGATGCCCGTCGTAATCATCCCCGAGACAGTCGACGCTTCTCCGCGATCGCTCAATTGCTTCAGCACAATCGCCGTGCTGCTAAGCGAAATGATCACGCCCACGAGCAGCAGCGCCACCCAAGCCACTCCGCTGGAAAACAGCAGCAGCGCCGCAATGGTGATGGCGCTCGTCACGGCCAATTGAGTCAGCGTCGCGATGAGCAGGCTTTTTCCCATCCGAAGCAGCGGTTTCGGCGACAGTTCCAGCCCGATCGTAAAGAGCAGCAGCACCAAGCCCAGCTCGGTCAACTGCTCGACATCCTCATGCTCGATGAAGGCCAAGCCCGAAGGCCCGATGATCATGCCGGTCAGCAAGAAGCCCATGATGGAAGGCGCTCGCAAGACGCGAAACGCCAGCGCCGCCGCCAACGCCGTGCCGAACAGCAATACCACCGCCGGTAAGAATTCCGGATGATGCATGCACGCTCCTTCGCGGCCCTGATTGGCCTGGCCTCGCCCGGCCTGCTCAGGCTAGCACATTGGCAGGCCCTGCGCGGCTGCTAGCCGCCCCTCGAGCCCACCGCGAGCGAGTACGCCGCACAATCGTGATAAGTCCCGTGCAAGTAAATGGCTTCGCGGAGCGTGCCTGCGCGAGTGAATCCGACGGCTTCCCAAAACCCCTGCAGCCCTTCTTCATAAGCCGCCGCATACGCCGTCACATGCTCGACCCCTTGGGTCTTCAGCGCTTCTTGAAGCAACAGCTGAAAGCCTTTGCGCATCCCCGCGTCACCGTAATGCCCTTCATTCGACATGAAGAGCCACAAGCGCGCCCGCCCGGCCGTGGGTTCAGGACGCAGCCGCAACAATCCCACAGCCTGCCCCTGCCGATTGGCCAACAACAGCTCCTGATCGAGCCCAAGCGGGTGCAGCGAATCCATCTCGCGATCATACTGCACCGCGAGCAACATCCCCTTTTCATTCATGACAAAGCAGGAAGCCCCCGACCAGTTCTCCCAGCGAACCAAGGTGGGTGCGTCGCTTTCCTCGATAGGCCGCGGCACGAGCGCCGCCTGCATCGCCGCACGCATCGCCTTGAAAACGCCTATCGCGCCGGCCCCGCCGCGCGGCTGCAGGTTCTGATAGATCCGGGCGAAGTTCACTCCGCGAGACGAAAGCTGATTGAACGCCGCAATCGCTTCCGTCATCCAGGTGCATTGCGCATCGCACCAAGCGGCATGCGGCTTCCGTATCGATCCGCTAAGCGCATAATGCACGGCCGCCGTTCCACCGCCGCACAAATTCCGCGCCCAGCAGCGGCGGCAAGGCATCATGGTGGTGCTGCCCAGTTCTTCAAAGGGCTGCCGCGCCGCGTCATCGAGCGTGCCCTCGAGCACCGAACCCAGCCGAAAAGCTTCTTCGCCCAGCAGCAGCCGCGAAGGATAAATGCCGCCGCCGGGGTCTACAGCCAATGCGTTCAGGCCGGCGGGATCCGTGCGCGCTTTCGGCGACCCGTCATAAATCCGCCAAAACAATTCCGCCAAGGGATCGACACGGAAGTAATTGCCCTTCAACAGTTGATGGGCATAGTAGTTTGCGCATTCGCGGAGACTGCCCAGCATGGCGGCTGGCGGCGTGTCGGGATGCCGGACGAAAAGGGCGTCCAGGTCAAGCTCGATAAGCCGCAAACCTGTGTCATGCAACGCCTCGACCACACGCCCAAAGTCAGGGTGTGCCGGAGATGCAACCGCGCGAAGGCGCACGCCCTCCAGTTTCCCCGGCAGGGCCTTCGCCAAGCGTTCGAGCGAGTCATGCTGATGACGCGCCAACAGCCCGATGGCCTCGCGCGCCGTATCCAGCGACTCGACTTCCAACGCGATCGCCAATGCATGCCCCTCAAGCGCCCGCGGCACGGATGCAAGAGGCGGCGCCTCGAGGCGCATTGACAACGTCAGACGCTTGCCAGCCAGCCGCGCCGCCCGCAGCATCGCCTCCGCAAAATCAGACAACTGGGACGCTCCGGAAACCCCACTGGGCGAAATGACTTGCAGGGTCAACGCGCGCTGCTGCTCCGAGCGGTTCATCAGCAAGTGACCTGCCGCCTCCGCAGTCCGCAACGCATCAGGCGCCTCGGCCGACGCATCCCCCTTCCGCCCAAACCAGCGCCGCTGCGCCGTCGATTCGCTGCCCGCCGGCGCCGGCAATAGCACCGTCATTGCGTGCAGCCCGCGCTCCGGCTGCTGAGGCTGAGGGGGAGCCTGCAAGGCCTTCTCAGGCGTGTCGCGCTTCAGGATGGCTTTCGTAGCACGAAGCCACTCCAACTCGCCAAGCACCTCGAA
>CAZLBS010000486.1:0-3241 GCA_964557505.1 uncultured Nitrospiraceae bacterium
GCGCGAATGTGCCTTCCCGCATCGTCATGAAGACGCTCGAGGATGGCACGCGCAGCCGCGTGTACAAGATCAACGGCGAAGCCGTGCCAAGCAGGGACCGCTAGGCAACGAAGACGCCGCACGTAGTGCGCGGCAACAGCGTTCGGGGAAAGATACGGACTTCGACATGAGCAAGAAAGACCAAGGCAAAGGCGGCCAGCAGCAAGCCCAGGGCAAGGGGCAGCAAAAGGGCCAGCAGAAAGGCCAGCAGAAGGGCCAAGCCAAGGGCGCGAAGGGCCAGGCTGTGCAGGAGAAGGGCGCGGTTGAAAACGGCGGCGCCCGGCCTTCGAAGCCCGCGGTCCGCCCGCGCTTGCGCACGCTGTATGACCAACAGATTGTGGCCAAGATGCGCGAAGAATTCGGCTACAAGAACGTCATGCAAGTGCCGCGCATCGAGAAGATTGTGCTCAACATGGGCGTCGGCGATGCCACGCAGGACCCGCGTTTGCTTGACACCGCGTCAGGCGAATTGGCCCAAATCTCGGGGCAAAAGGCGGCCATACGTGCGGCACGCAAATCCATCGCCGGCTTCAAGCTGCGCGAAGGCAACAAGATTGGGTGCATGTGCACCCTGCGCGGCGACCGCATGTACGAATTTTTGGATCGGCTGATTTCGGTGGCCATTCCGCGTATTCGCGACTTCCGGGGCGTGTCGCCGAATGCTTTCGACCGGCAAGGCAATTTTACGCTCGGCGTTCGCGATCAAACGATTTTTCCAGAAGTGAGTCCCGACGACATTTTGAAGGCGCGCGGCTTGAACATCAGCATCGTCATCGGCCGCACGGAGAAGACCGAGGAAAGCCGGCAATTGTTGCGGCACTTCGGCATGCCCTTCCGGAACTAAGCAGACAACGACGGCGGCGGGCTCTGGCATGGGGCCGCCCGGCAGGAGGCACACGTGGCCAAGAAATGCAAAATCGCCAAGGATAAGCGCGGCGCGAAGCTCATCGAGAAGTTTGCGGACAAGCGCCAGGCGTTGGTGTCGCAACTGAAAGATGAAGAGGCGACCTTGGAAGACCGGCTTGCGGTCTACAAGAAGCTTGCGCGCATGCCGCGGGACAGCGCCAAGGTGCGCCTGCGCAACCGCTGCGAACGCACGGGGCGCCCGCGCGGCTACTACCGCAAGTTCAAGGTGTGCCGCGTCATCCTGCGCGATCTGGCCCTTGAGGGCAAGCTGCCCGGCGTAACGAAGTCGAGCTGGTAACGGCGCTGCCGGACACGAACCACGGCCGCGGCCGAACACGAGGAACCGACCATTCATGGCCATGAGCGATCCTATCGCCGACTTGTTGACGCGCATTCGCAACGCGCATCAGGCAGGGCACGAGCACGCGATCATTCCGTACTCGCGCCTCAAGGAAAACATTTGCAACGTGCTGAAGGCTGAAGGCTATATCGAAGACTTCGGCGTGGCGGGCGAACATCCGTCAGAGAAAACGATCCGGGTGACGCTGCGCTACACGCGGGATGGCTCGCCGGTGATCAAGCAATTGCGCCGGGTCAGCCGCCCGAGCCTTCGGGTCTACGTCAAGAGCAAAGACATCAAGCCCACGCGCAGCGGCTTGGGCATTGCCATTGTCAGCACGTCGCATGGGCTCATGACCGGCAAGCAGGCCTACCAGAAGCGGGTAGGCGGCGAGATTTTGTGCGAAGTTTGGTAGCGGAAGGCGGCCGCCGGGCCGCAGCGGCGCGGCCAGCAAAGCCGATAGAGGAACGACGATAGTGTCACGCGTAGGTAAAGCACCGGTAGCTGTCCCGCAGGGCGTCACCTGCACGGTAGACGGCATGCATGTCAAGGTGAAGGGCCCCAAGGGCGAACTCGAGCGCACGTTCGAAGGCAAGGGCGAAGTCTCCATCCGGATGGAAGACTCCGAAGTTGTCGTCGAGCGGGCCAATGAAAAGCCTGAAACGCGGGCCATGCACGGGCTTACCCGCGCGCTGATCAACAACATGGTGAACGGCGTCACGACCGGTTTCGAGCGCAAGCTGGAGCTGGTGGGCGTGGGCTACCGCTGCGCGCTGCAAGGCAAGAACCTGCAGCTGCAAGTGGGCTACAGCCACCCGGTGGTGATGGAGCCGCCCGCGGGCATCACGTTTGCGGTCGAAGGCAACAACCAGATCACCGTGTCGGGCGCGGACAAGCAGCAAGTCGGCCAAGTGGCCGCGAATGTGCGGGCGAAACGGAAGCCGGAGCCCTACAAGGGCAAGGGCATTCGCTATCAGGGCGAGTATGTCCGCAGCAAGGAAGGCAAGTCGGGCGGCAAGAAGTAAGCCGCCTCGCGATACGAGTAAGGACAGGCACCCATGGGCAGACCGATCACGCGCAAGCACAGCGACGCGATTCGCCGGTATCAGCGGCGACGCTTCCGTACGGGGCGCAGCATACATGGCACCGCGGAACGCCCGCGCATGAGCGTCTACCGCTCGAACAATCACATTTATGTGCAGCTCGTCGACGATGACAAGGGCCACACGCTGGCCGCGGCGTCGTCGGTTGCGCTCAAGACCGGCGGCGGCAATATCGAAGGCGCCAAAGCCGTGGGCAAGGCCATTGCGGGACAGGCCCTGGCGGCATCCATCGAGCGGGTGGTATTCGACCGCAATGGGCGGCTCTACCACGGGCGCGTGAAGGCGCTTGCCGATGCCGCGCGTGAAGGCGGCTTGAAGTTTTAAGTGACGCCGATCGTCGTTCCGGGCCTCGCGCCGGGCGATCCGCGAGACAAACCCCAGGAGAAGCATTAGCGTGAGTCAGGCAGCGCAAGGCGGGCGGCGATCCCGCGGCGATAAAGCGTCGGACAAAGACGAACAGCAGTTCATCGAACACGTGGTGAAGATTTACCGCGTGGCAAAAGTGGTGAAAGGCGGCCGCCGCTTCAACTTCAGCGCTATCGTCGTAGTGGGCGATGGCCAGGGCAAGGTCGGTGCGGCCATGGGCAAAGCATCCGAAGTGCCCGAAGCCATCCGCAAGGCCATCGAGAAAGCCAAACGCAACATGATCGAGGCGCCCGTCATTAACTCGACGGTGCCGCATGATGTGATCGGCCGCAACGACGCGGCCCGCGTGTTGCTGAAGCCGGCGTCGCTCGGTACGGGCGTCATCGCCGGCGCCGCCGTGCGCGCGGTCGTTGAAGCCGCCGGCTATCACAACATTTTGACGAAGTCGCTCGGGTCGAATAACGCAACCAATGTCGTATGGGCGACG
>CAZLBS010000487.1:0-3234 GCA_964557505.1 uncultured Nitrospiraceae bacterium
CTCGATAGCGTTAGGCACGGGCGACATAGACTGCACGTACCATGCTGCACTGCACGAACTGCGGGTTGCGCTGGAGAATGAAAGCGAGAAAATCCGGCGGGCGTTTGACACCATGATTGAAGGCCGCCGGCTTCGAGACATATCCGACCTGCCTTTCGACCTCTGCATCTAGATGACCGACAGACTTAGCGCCAAAGAACGAAGCGAAAATATGCGGCGTATCCGCTCAAAGGATATGGCCCCCGAAAAAGGCGTGCGCAAGCTTGTCCATGGCATGGGCTACCGTTTCCGGTTGCACCGGAAAGATCTGCCCGGCACGCCGGACATCGTGTTCCCACGCCTCAGGAAAGTCATCTTTGTGCACGGATGCTTTTGGCACCAGCATCAGTCGCGAAGGTGTCCCGTCACGCGCAAACCGAAGTCGAACCTTGACTACTGGCTGCCCAAGCTTGACTGAACGGTGCAACGGGACAAGCGCAACATTGCCATGCTGCGCCGTCAGGGCTGGAGCGTGCTCGTCGTTTGGGAATGTGAGCTGAGAAATCTTGACGTGCTGCAGCGGCGGCTCGAGCGTTTCCTGAGCCGCTAGCCGGCATACACGATTTTGCTCAAGCGCGCTTCTGTTTGCAGCATGCTGCGGACGGTGTGATAGTTGATCTTCCAGGCGTGGGCCATGTAGTCCCAGAGGCGGTTGTTGTCTTTGTCGAAGAGGGGATACCACTCGCCGACGGCATGGTTGATGACGTGGTCCATGACGAAGCGGTGGACGTTTTCGTAGGCATCGAGGTACTGCTCATCACCGAGCAGCAGGTAGGCATCTAAGAAGCCGGGCAGGCATTCGGCCTGCTGCCAGAACTCTTTGTTGCTTTCCCGCACGCCGCCGGAATGCGCCCCCTCGCAATAGACGCCGCCCTTGTTCCAATCGACGCCATGGGCATGCGCATGTGCGTAGAGCTTACGCAAGGTTTCCACATACGGCGCGATATCGTTTCCCAGAATCTGGCAGGTGTGCCGAAAGAGCCACGCGAACTCGACGTTGTGGCCGAAGCTGGTGTTGTCGAGCGGGCGGCCTTCTGGGTCGTCGGCGTCGCGGTCGGAACCCCATACATCGCGAAAGAGAATTTGGCGTGCCGGCGTCCAGTCGAGCATGAAGCTCGCCTGACCCGTGCCATACTCTGGATGCAAAATGCGTTCAAAGATTAGCCGCACAATCTCCTCGGTTCGCCGCTTATAAATGGGCATGCCCGTGCATTCGTATAGATTGGTGTAGGCCTCCATCATGTGCATGTGCACGTCGAACGATTTCCGGTCGCCGCCATATTCACCCGGCGGTTTCGGTTGCCAGTCTCGTTCGAGGAATTCGTAGTAGCCGCCATAACAATTGTCTGCCGCCAGACTTTGAATGGTCTCATAGGTCTTGATGGCCCACTGCATGCCCCGGTGGTCCCCCGAGGCCATGGCATATTCGCTTAGCGCGTAAACGCAAAAGCACTGCCCGTACATGATCTTGGTCATATTCACGGGCGTGCCGTCCCGCTCGCATGTCCAATACCATCCCCAATGCGGCTCGTCCCAATAGTGCTCCGTCAGGAAATCGAAGCCCTTCTCAGCGAGCGCGAGGAAGGCGCCTTCCCCAAAGCCCGCCCGGTGCAGCTGCGAGTACGTGAACAGCATGCGCGCCTGGCAAACGAGCGTCTTCAAGGTCTCTCCAGTTGGGTTGCCCTTTGCGTCGAAGTAGGTGAGAAAGCCGCCATACTCTTTGTCCTCGCCATGCGAGGCCCAAAATGGGAGCAATTCATCACGGAGATGGTTCTGCACCTCCACAAGCAATGGTTCGCAGCGTTCACCCGGATTCATCGTGAGTCCATCCTTATTGGGAAACAAGACAGGCGCCATGGTGGCGCACCGGCCGCGATCGTACGGGCCGTATCCGCGCCAAGGCAAGCTGGCCGCATGCGCTGCAAAAATGATTTGGGCTAGGAGGCGCGCCTTGCTATGATGCGAGGGATAGGCGAGGAAGGGGCCGCGGAGCACTTCGAGAACCGACGTTATGCCATCTACCACGATCAATTGCCCCGCGTGTGGCAAGCCCGTACCACGTTCGGACGACGGGGAAGCCATGTCGTGTCCCGATTGCGGGGCCGATGTCCAGCACACGCGCGCCGTTCCTTCCGCCGTGCTCAACAACACGCGCCTGTCCGAGCCTGACACCGAGCACGCGCCCGATGGCGAGGCCGTTGAATGGGAAGCCGGCGACTTCATTCTCGGGCGCTACATCATTAAGGAACTCCTTGGCGAAGGCGGCATGGGCAAGGTCTTTCGCGTTCATCACAATGAATGGAACATCGACCTCGCCGTCAAATACCCCAAAGCCCAGGCCATCGCGGACCAGCTATTCCTGCGCGGCTTCTACACCGAAAGCGAGAATTGGGTCAACCTGCCGCTGCATCCCAATGTGGTGACGTGCTACTTTGTCCGCCGGATCGGCGGCATCCCGCGCATCTTTAGCGAATTCGTCGACGGCGCAACGTTGCGAGACGTCGTCAAGAAAAAGCGCCTGTACGATCGCGGCCCCGAAACGGCGCTGCGGCGCATTCTCGAGATCGCCATCCAAATCGCGTGGGGCTTGCAGCATGCCCATGGGGAAGGCCTCGTCCACCGCGACGTCAAGCCCGCGAATGTCCTGATGACCCGTCAGGGCCGCGCTCAGATTGTCGACTTCGGACTTGCACGCTCCTACCGCCCGCAACTCGGCGACGGCGAAACCGTTCCCCGGACGATTCTCCAAGGCATGACGCCCATGTATTGCTCGCCCGAGCAGGCCTTGCAGAAGCGCGCTGACCACCGCACCGACATTTTCAGTTGGGGGCTTTGCATGCTCGAGATGCTGCTAGGCAGCCCGCGTTGGCCCAGCGGGCCCCGTGCCGTCGATGTGATGAACGAATTTCGCCACGTGCCCGCGTGGCCGCCCTATGAGATTGCGCTGCCCGAGGAACTCCGTGCCCTCATCGCCGCTTGCGTGAGCGAAGACGCATCTGCCCGGCCCTCTACCATGCGTGAGATTTCCGACCAGTTGGAGGCGATGTATCCGGCGCTCGCCGGGCGCACCCTGCCTCAAGTCAATCCACGGCGGCTCGACCCGCGTGCTGAAACCCACAACAACCGCGCGATCTCGCTGCTGGAATTGGGCCGGGAAGACGCCGAACGCGATTTGGCCCGCACCCAGGAATTATA
>CAZLBS010000488.1:0-3212 GCA_964557505.1 uncultured Nitrospiraceae bacterium
CGCGCACGAAGTCGATGGCCGCATCGGCAAACACGTCGGTGCAATAGCCGTCGAAGCTCTTGAGCCTGCCGTTGTGGTTGAGAATCGGCTTGAAGTAGCTCGTCTCGGGCGGGTCGGATGGCTGGCCGATGCCGCCGCCGTTATGCGTTAAGGATTCCTCGAAGCCCTGGTCCATGGCCCGCATCGGGTAATTGTCGCCCAGGTGCCATTTGCCGAAGATGCCGGTGGCATAGCCCGCATCGCGCAGGATTTCAGCGAGCGTGACCTCGTCCGCATGCATCATGCTCCGGCCGATGTAGGTATCGACCACGCCCGTGCGGTAGTTGTAGCGGCCGGTCATCATGCAGGCGCGCGTCGGGGAACACACCGGGCTGACGTAGAAGCGCGTCAGGCGTGTGCTGTCGGCATGGAGTTGATCGAGGTTCGGGGTCTCCAAGACGGGATTGCCCGCCGCGCCGAGGTCGCCGAGGCCCTGGTCGTCGGTCAGAATCATGATGACGTTCGGCGGGCGAGACGCCGCGGCCGCGCCTGCGCTGACCGCCGCGCTTGCCGCTGCTGCCGCCATCGAACCCTGGATGAAGTGACGCCGCGATACCGTGCTCATGCATATGCCCCCATGCTTGGTTGTCCGAACCGGGCGCGAGTATACATGCCGGGCTATGCCACCAAAAGCCTTGCATTGCGCGGCCCGCATCGTTACTCTCTCGGCATGCACAAGTGCATGCAATATTTGACGTTGTTGCTGCTGACGGCTCCGTTGTGCGCCTGGGCCGAAGACGAGCCGAAGTATGTCTTCGAGCGGGACATCGCGCCGCTGATCGATTTCTATTGCGTCGATTGCCACAGCGAGAAGCGGCTGCGGGGCGACTTGAACCTGGAGCGCTTCGAGACGCAAGACCAGGCCATCGACTCCATCGCGGTGTGGCAGCGCGCCGCCAAGCGCATCGTCAACAACGAAATGCCGCCGCGTTCCCGAGAGCAATTCACCGACGAAGAGCGGCAGAAGGTGCTCGACTGGATCGGGTCGTTAAATGTCGATGGCGCGGATTGCGCGCAGCTTGCCAGTGAAGAGTCGCAGCAGTGGTTCCCCGGCGTCGTCATGAGCCGCCGCCTGAATCGCTACGAATATGAAAACACCGTTCAAGACCTGTTGGGCATCGACATCGCGCTGGCGCACCTTTTCCCCGAGGACGGCGCTGGAGGGGAAGGCTTCGACACCCATGGAAGCGCACTCTATCTGAGCGCCATCCAAATCGAGCGCTACATCGACGCGGCGGAAAAGGCGGTCGAGGCCGCGCTGCCTCGCGATGAAGGAGCGGCATTCACCGAAAACTGGTCCCCAGAGGAAGCGCGGCAATATGCCGAGCGCCGCCGCCAGCTGATCGCCGCGACGCCGAACGCCGAAGAGCAGCCGCGCGACGCGGCATTCGCCGCGCTTACGAGCTTCATGAACCGGGCATGGCGCCGGCCCATCGAACCGCACGAGGCCGAGCGCATGCTGGACCTGTTCGATGAGGCCTATGCCCGCCATGGCGAGTACGTCGAGGCATTGAAGCTGCCGATGAAGGCCGTGCTCATCTCGCCGCACTTTTTGTTCCTGGCCGAACCCGAGCCCGCCGAATCCGGCAACTATCCCCTGGGAGGCTATCCACTCGCGTCGCGCCTGTCCTATTTCATCTGGGGCTCCATGCCCGACGCGGAGTTGTTCGCGCTCGCCGGGCGAGGCGTGCTGCAAGATGACGAGGTCCTCCGGGAACAAGTCCTGCGGATGATGCGCGACCCGAAGGCCGATAACCTCGGCGACTTATTCGCCGCGCAATGGCTGGGCATTCGTGAACTCGGCAGCCTCAAGAAGCCCGACGAGAACCGGTTTCCCGAATTCGACTACTCCCTGGCCGAGGCGATGCGGCGCGAAACCTCGCTCTTCTTTGCCCATCTCGTCCGCGAAGACCGGAGCCTGCTCGAACTTATCGATTCGGATTACACCTTCGCCAATGCCCGCCTGGCAGAGATATACGGGCTCGATGGCGTCAGCGGCGATGCCATGCAATTGGTGCAGTTTGCCGATGGCGACGATTCGCGGGGAGGGGTGCTGGGCATGGCGGCGGTCCTGACCACGACCTCGCATCCCTTGCGGACGAGTCCCGTCTTGCGGGGAAAGTGGGTGCTGGAGCAACTGCTGGGCGACCGGATGCCGCCCCCGCCGCCGGATGCCGGGACTTTGCCCGAGGACGATGAACATCCCGAGGGCCTTACCCTGCGCCAGCAATTGGAGGCGCACCGGAAGAATCCCGATTGCGCCTCATGTCACAACCGCATGGACCCGCTTGGATTCGGTCTCGAAAACTTCGATCCCATTGGGCGCTGGCGCGACGAGCAAGGCGGGCAGCCGGTCGATGCCTCGGGCGAGTTGCCCTCGGGGGAATCCTTCAATGGCCCCCGGGAACTCCGCGCGTTATTGATGGCCAAGAAGGACGCCTTCGCCGCGAACCTCTCGCGGAAGATGCTCGGCTACGCATTGGGACGCTCGCTCACGCGTTACGACAGCTGTGTGATAGAGGATTGCATGGAAGCGCTCAAGGCGTCAGACTACCGCCCATCGGCGTTGTTTACCGAAATCGCCCTGAGCTATCCGTTCCGCCACCGGTACAGCGGCGGCAGCGCGGCTGATGCCGATGCAGACGTAAAGGAAGCGAAATGACTACACCGAAGTGGCAGATCTCCCGCCGCACGATGTTGCGGGGCATGGGCGCCTCGCTCGCCCTGCCGATGCTCGATGCCATGGCGCCAGCCAAGGCCAGTGCGGCCACGGCAGGCGCCAGCGCCGCCGCCAAGCCGCCCGTCCGCATGGCCTGCATCTACTTTCCCAATGGCGTCTGGGAGCGCTCCTGGATTCCGAAAGAAACCGGCACGGGCTACAAGTTCCCGTTTTCGTTGCGGCCCCTTGAGCGGCATCGCGGCCACTTCAATATCTTCAGCGGACTCGATAAAGCCGCCAGCCGGCAGGGCGACGGGCACTACGCCAAGACCGCGAACTTCCTGACCGGCGAACCTGTGGAGAAAACCACCGGCAAGGATATCAGCGTCGGCGGCATCTCGATGGACCAGCTCGTGGCGCAGAAGCAGGGCCACATGACCCCGCTTCCATCGCTCGAACTCGGCATTGACCCGGTCATTTCCGGCATCGACAGCAACGTCGGCTATACCCGCCT
>CAZLBS010000489.1:0-3206 GCA_964557505.1 uncultured Nitrospiraceae bacterium
CCTTGTTGCGTCGAACATGAGCGAAGGCGCGGGGGCTCAAATCGTAACCTATCCTGGCGATGTTGCCGCGTATGTGGAAGAGCCCGGCCTCGCGTATGTCATGGCGACCCTTGACCTCGGCGAACTGCGCACGCAGCGGGTGCATCACCGGATGCTGCATCAGCGGCGTCCGGACATCTATACGGACATCGTGCGCGAGTGGCGGCCGTGGGAAGCGTACCGCGCGATAACCGCCCCTGAAACGGACGGCGCACAGGCGCCGCAAGGTGAATCGCAATGAAGACGCGCCCTTGGTCTTGCCCAACGCTAGCCCGCGGAATCGCTCTGGGCTTCACAAGTTTGGGACTGATGACCAGCCCAGCGGCTTATGCTCAAGAGGCGAACACGCCGCAATTGCCCTTGATGACGCAAGAAGTACAGGCGCTGTTCCCGGAGGAGGCGCATGCCCTGGCGGCCACGTTCGAACTGCTTCCATTGCCTGGAAACCGCCCCCTGTCAGCCGCTGTGCGCTGGGAAGCCGGTAATGCGGAAGAGGCCGAGGCATTTGCGGCGCAGCTCAATGAGCATGACTTGCCGGGCGCGTGGTACCTCCAGCCACGGCATATGGGCCCGCCGCTGGTAGAAGCTGGACAGCAGTGGCACGGCGCGGGGCATGACCTCGGCAGCAAAGGCCTGCAAGATGCCTTCCTGAGCCGCCTGAGCCGGAACCGCGTTTTCGAGGTGCTGGCAAGCTCGCGCATCGAGTTGGAGGCGGCGCTCGACCTGCCCATTACAAGCTTTTCTTTCCCGTACGACTCGGTCGCCTCACCCGAGAACCGGGTGTTCTATGAGGATTTGGCAGACATGCTGGCGCGGGCGGGTTATCACCATGTATGCGCCCCGGCTGAATTGGCAGGTTTCTTGTCGCCGGCAATCCCGATGAGCTACGCCGTGCCGGTGGATGGCGAGGAAGCGCTGCAAAACGCCGTGCGCGAACTGGCGGGCCTAGATCCGCCATTTCGCGGCCAGCCAGGAGTGCTTGTAACGGGCAGCCCCGCCCCTGACGGCGGCTTGGGCGCTCTCGCCGGCGCATTCGACACGATGGGCGCATGGCGTGCAGTTCCAAATGAGTACGCAAGTTACCGCTTGCAGCATCACTTCACCACCATGAGTGCATCCGAACCAGCGGGACGCGGCGCGAACGTCGTGCTGGAACGCCCCGAGCCGCAAGCTTTGCCAGCCGCGGCTGCCCTTGCTTTTGAAATATCGGGGACGCCGCCGGGAACCCTGGAACAAGTCCGGATCAGCGAGGGCAAGGCATCGATCGACCCCGTTGCAGCGGATGATCCCCACGCCGCCATGCGGTTTCGGGTGGACTTGCCATTCGAGCCGCCTGCACCCGAGAAGATTGACGCCGTGCACAACCGCACGAACGCGCCACATCCGCCCGATGGGCCCATGTTCCAGGACTTCCGCGGCGTCGAAGCTTGGCTCACGATGGATGAGGGTAGGCTTTCCCTGCGCATCGAGAATCGCAGCGGCATGGCCATGGAGGACATCGCTGTGACGTTTCGCCTGCCCCTCGGCTGGGAGCACGACATCCGAGAACGATGGATTCCACCCTTGGACCGAGGCAGCGCCTGGACCGAGGTGTGGCCGCCCGAGAAACTCCCCGTCGACCAAATCTACTTTATGGGCGAGGCGTACTTCGCTGCTCAAATTGATTTCACGCAGCACGAGAAGCCGGGCCGCATTTATGCGGCCTGCACGGTTCCGCTTCCGAAAGACAATGCCTTGCCTAAGGGCCGTGCGGCTATTCTAGGGCCCATCCCGAAAGCCGCGTTTTCCGAAGAAACCTTTGCAGCCATCGCCGCGAGTGAGACGCCTTGGGGCCAGAAATGGGTTTTGTCGGAATCCGACGCGCTCGATTGGCGCATTCGAAACACGGACGGGGCCATTCCGCAGGCGCACCTTTCTCCGGAGGTCGTCCGCACCGCTGGCGCATGGGAGGTCGAAGAGCGGGGCGTATACCTAATCGGCGCCCTCCTGACATCTCCGCAAAAGCAGCCGGTCGTGCTCTTGTGCGAGCATCACTATGTGCCGCAGGCCTATCTCAATGGCGAACCGATGGAAGACTACAGCGGCGAGTTGCGCGAGGGAAACAATGTGCTGGTGGTAGCTTACGATGTCTACACGGAAGGACCCGCCGCCGCCCATGCTGGCTGCTTTCTTCGGCTGGCCTCGCCCGAAACAGGCGGCCGCCTCCTCGATATCCGTTATCTGCTGAATCCCCGATAGCTGCGGCACGAATATTTCGCAGACCAAATTGTTTGCATAAATAATTCCGCACAACAACCTTCTAGGGGTCACGGAGGCTGATGGGCAAACCGGTCATATTCGCGGTGGACGATGACCCGCAGGTGCTCAGTGCTGTTGCGCGAGACTTGACCCGTCACTATGCACAGGAATACCGGGTCTTGCGGGCAAACTCGGGCGGGCGCGCCCTCGAGACCTTGCGGCAGTTGAATGAAGCCGGGGAGACCCTGGCGCTCATGGTCGCGGACCAGCGCATGCCAGGCCTCTCGGGTGTAGATTTGTTGCACGAAACACGCAGCCTGTTTCCTTCCGCCAAGCGGACCTTGCTCACCGCATACGCCGACAATGACGCGGCCATCGCGGCCATCAACACGGCCAAGCTCGACTACTACCTCATGAAGCCGTGGGACCCGCCGGAGGAAAAGCTGTACCCCGTACTCGACGATCTGCTCGACGACTGGCGCGCGGGCTACCGTCCGCCGTTCGAGGGCATCACCGTCGTCGGCAGCCGCTGGTCCGCGGAGTCCCATGCCGTCAAGAGCTTCCTCGCGTTGAATCAAGTGCCGTACCGCTGGGTCGATGCCTTGGACGGTCTGGCCGATGGCGCCGTGGAAGCGCTGCTGGCGCAGGCCGGGGAAGACCGCGCCCTGCTGCCGCTCGTGTTCTTTCCGGATGGCCGCCACCTCAAACAGCCCAGCCAAGAGGAACTTGCCGAACATGTCGGCTTACGCCGCGAAGCCCGCGAAACGTTCTATGATTTCGTCATCGTCGGCGGCGGTCCTGCGGGCTTGGCCGCGGCGGTCTATGGCGCGAGCGAAGGGCTCAGCACCGTCCTCCTCGACAAATCGGCGCCCGGCGGACAAGCCGCGCAGAGTTCGCGCATCGAGAATTACCTGGGGTTTCCGGCCGGG
>CAZLBS010000490.1:0-3196 GCA_964557505.1 uncultured Nitrospiraceae bacterium
GCCAACTCGTCGCCGGCAAGCGCATTGAGCAGGGTGCTCTTCCCCACGCCTGACCCGCCGACAAGGGCAATGACCAACAGGTCATCGAGGCGTTTTTCTCGCTGGCGCAGTTCTTCGATGCGCCCGGCGAGCAACTCCCCTTCGTCGCGCAGCGGACGCCACGGGCCGTCGTATTCGGCCAGGGCTTCCAGGTCGCGAATAATGTCGTTAAGCCCCGCTGCCATCGCTCGCTTTCGGTTGCGCCTTTTTCAAGGCATCGAGGCAAACCTGCATGTCGTACAGCGGGTTGTCTTCAAAGACCACGGCATAGGCCAATACATCAGCCAAGGCCGGCTTGAGCAAGTGCGTCTCGAGCGCGGCGTACAGTTTCTGCCGTTGTTCGTCGCGCCAGGGTGAGATGAAGTCGAACATCTGGTCGCCGAATTGATACTCCGCGACGCGCGCGATGAACTGCTCGGCCAGCGGACCGGCGGTAATGGTGACGGTCTCCGCGACGCCAAAGCCTCCTGTAAGTGCCGTCATGGGCGCGGCAATGGCGATGGGCGTAGCGGCAAGCACCAAATCGAGCGCTTCAAGCGCACGGCGCTTGCCCGTTTCGTCGGCCCACCATTTCTCGAGCATGTTCCGGGCATAGGTGCGGTAGCCCACCGACAGGTCCGCGTCCGCGAGCACATCTCTGCGCACGGCCTGAATGATGTGGCCGGTGTCGAGCCTTGAGACGGGCCCCTGCAAGAGATGGGCCGCGGGCTCACGCATGTTGCGGCTGGTCTCGATGAGCCCCCGCGTCAAGTCGCGCGTAATTTGCTCGATCGCCCGGGCATGCTGCTCCTGAATGCGGTCGAGTGTTTCCTCTTCTTCCCCATGCTCCAACGAGGCCCGGCTCATGAAGGCTCGCTGAAAGACGCGTCCAGCTTCGAAAGCGCGGCGGCTGACTTGCGTGCTCACCGAGCCTATCGCACGGCGAAACGGTCCACGCTTTTCCTGCACGAATTCATGGAAGAGTCCGCCAATCGCGGGGCCCGGGGCGGGATCATACTTGCGGCAATCGGCCTTGGCCCGTTCTTCCCAATCGTGCACGGCGGACGCGAGCATTTCGCCGATGTCCCGGGCCCGGTCTACGAAAACCTGCGCCTGCTCCGCAAAGTGATGCACCGTGCTGCCGAAGACGCGTTCACGAATGGCGGCGCCATCTAAAGCGAGCAAATAGTCGCGCAGGGGCTCTTCATCGCCGAGCGATTCGATGGGACGCGCAGGGTCTTTCGCCAGGCGGAAGTCATGCGGCACCGCAAACCTGGGAGCGGCGACGCCGGCGAGTTCGGCAAACTCAGCCAACTGTTCGCGGGCGACTTCGAAGTCGTCCGTTGGGTCGGCCTTGTTGATGAGGGGCACCACCAATCTGCCTGAGGCAGCCGCCTCGCGAAAGAATGTGACGACCCGGTCATCCTTATATTTTTCGGGGGTCACGACGGCAACGACTACATCGCCTGCCGCGCGTATGGCCTCGGCCAAAACCCAGTTCTGCTTGTCGATCGAGTCGACATCAGGCGTGTCGAGCAAGACCAGCTTGTCTGGAAGGGCGGCGTTTTCGGCAACGAAGACGGCGTCGTCCGGCGCTTCGCGAGACAGGACGGCATCGTCGTCTTCCAGGTGCCGCGGGCGAAACTCTGGGATGAGCGCGCCTTCCAGGCATTGCCGGATGCGCATCGGGCTGCCCGCGATAACGGGGTGACAGGTGGCGGCCGCAGTCGCGCGTACGGGACTTGTCACGCCGCCCGCCAGCATATTGAAGATGGTGGACTTGCCGCTGTTGGTGCCGCCGGCAACGGCCACGATGAGACAGCCTTCACCGGCGAAGTGCGGCGCCAGCTTGTGGCGCAGCAGCATGATCCAGTTGCCGCTGCCGTCAAAGACGCCCGCCTCGAGTTTCGGGTCGGGCGCGAGGCGCTCCCGAAACTGGGAAAGCGCCCGATCAAACTGGACCAAGGCTTCGCCGATGACCTCGTTTGGGGCAGAATCTGTGGGCGGGGCGTGCATTCCGTATAGCGTACTGAGCGCCACGCGAACGCGCAAGCACGGGAAGCCTTGTCATGCGTCAATGAGCATCTGATCGCGCCGGACGGGCAGGGCGCAGGCGTAGGCATCCACGCATGCCGGCCGCGCGGCGCGCAACGCCAGGGCGCATTCCGCTACCGTATCGCCCGTGGTGATGACATCATCGATGAGCAGGATGTGCTTGTCTTGCAGGCATTCCGCCAGGAGGCGCAGTTGAAACGCGCCGCGGACGTTGCGCTTGCGCTCCGCTTTCCCCGAGATAAGGCTCTGCGGGCGCGTCGGGCGGATACGGGCCAGGGCATGCACGACCTCGGCATTCGGAAAGCATGGCACGATCCCTTCCGCGAGCAGGGTGGCCTGGTTGAATCCACGCTCGCGCAAGCGCACCGAATACAGGGGCACAGGTACCAGCAGATCGTAGTCTTCCACACGAAGGTATTCCTTGGCGAACGAACGCATGGTTTCCGCCAGCGGCTCAGCTAGGCGCGTTTTGCCTTGGAATTTGAGCAGGCGAATGGCTTCTCCGATGGCCCCGTCGTAGAGGGCCGCGCCAAACACGCGGCGGTATGCGCGCTTTTGTTTCGAGGTCTCGCGGCAATCCTCACAGGGCCACTCGAGGGGCTGGTTGATGCCAGCCGCCAAGCCATGCGGACGGCCGCATACGCTGCACACGGGCGGGCGTATCAGCGCGCTGGCCTCCCAACACCGCGGGCAGAAGTAGCCGTTTTCCTCGGTCAATAAGCGCATCTCGCAGATGCGGCAGAATTGCGGATAGACCACGTTTTTGATCGCCAGCCAATAGTCGGCAGCGGCTTGGGCGAATGCTGAATTCATCAACGGGCCCCCAGGGCAACTTGCGGCGCGCACAACTGAGCAGTACCATCTTGCTTTCATAGTATCCAAAGGAAACACTTCATGCACGTAGTCCCTTATTTGCGCAGATATCGAAGACATCTCCGGACATTGGCCGTCATCGTGTGCTGCATTGGATGGCCCTTTGCGGGCTGGGCGGACGGCGTGAAGGCTGTGGTCAGCATCGACCCCTTCAAGCCCTTCGTGGAAGAATTGAGCGGCGCGGCGGCGGCAGTCACCGTGCTCGTGCCGCCAGGGCGCTCGCCGGAAACCTACGAGATTACGCCGCGGC
>CAZLBS010000491.1:0-3182 GCA_964557505.1 uncultured Nitrospiraceae bacterium
ACGCCGTCCGGGCGCGTCGCGATCAGCGCGATCCGCTGCGTCTGCATGCCGTGGTCCAACTGAATGGCCGGCGGATACAGGGCCAGCGAGATGTCTTGTGCGGCGGCCTGCATGGCCATGGCCAACGACAATACAGCCGCGGCAGTCCCTCCAATGCGGTAGCGATTCTTCTGCATCACGTCTTATCCTGCCTTGATATCCCTGCTTGGGCCGAGGAATCGGCCGCTCGGGAAGCGTGTCTTGCGCTTCGGCTTCTCAGGCTTTTCTTCCTCCTTGGCAGGCGCTTCCTGCACGGCCTGCAAGGCCGGCGGGGCCGGCTTGTGCACGCGGAGGACGCCGCCGCCCGCGGCATGCGTCATTTTCTGGCCATCGGCGGTGATGGCGGCCCGAATATCGAGCGTGAATTCGCCTGTGGCGGAGTCGTCCGCAATGGCAATCGGGAAGACCAATTCCGTGTGGCTGCCCGTAAGCATTTGCTCTTGCGTCGAAATGCCGCGCGGCAGCCCGCGCAGCACGACCCGGTGCTCGCCTTCGAAGGCTCGATGGACCGTAACGGCAATGACGAATTCGGTATCGGCGCCCTGCTCGGCTTCGACCGACGGCAAGCTAAAGCTGGCCCAGGGCTCTGTGACAGCGACCTCCGTGACGCCGCTGGCAACGCTCCAGCCGTCGGCGGTACCGCGCACGATGACCTTCCGGGGCCCAGTTTCGGCGCCGCCAAGCGCGCCAAGGCCGAGCACAGCGGAATCGGCCCCTTCGGCTATCGTGGCCGTTGGCGAATTAAACCCGTCGGGCGACCAGGGCATGTCGAGCTGGATGGGGCTGGTGAATCCTTCGGCGCGCTCGACCGTGACGGTCGTCTCGGAAACGGCGTTCTGCGGGACGCCGTGCTGGGGCGCCTGCACGTCAATCTTGAACGGCGCGGGCTCGGTCACCGCTAAGGCCATGTTGTCGAGTTGATGGCCCTCGAACAAGACCTGATTCTGGCCCGTCACCAATTCGACCTGCTGGGCATACCGGCCCTTGAATGCCGGCGCTTCCTGGGACGGCGTGCCCACGAGTTGCACTAAACTGGCATCAATGGGAGCGTCGGCAGCGGCCGTAAACACGACGGGAATGACGGCGTCGCGCGCTCCGAAATCTTCGTCGTAAACGGCGACGCCCTGCGGCAAGCCCTCGAAATCGAGCATCATCACGTCGTTGTAGTCCGATTTGGAAGCGCGTACCAATGCCAGGGCGCGGTTGCCCTGCGGCACCACGACACGGGCAGGCTCATTGTTTTCAAGGCGAAAGCGCACCTCGGGGCGAATGGGCGTGATTTCGACGCGGTAAGCGAAGTCCTCTCCGCCTCGGTTGAGATGGTCTTTAACGCTGAGGGTGTAGGCGCCATCTTCGGGAACGCCCCAACGGATGTAGCTGTCGACGCCGCTCGAATCGTCATCTCCGGTTATGACCGTTCCATCCGCTTGACGAATGTGAAGCACGCTATCGGCCGGCGAGCCCAACGCTCGAGCCCATACCCGCACGTGATAGCCCGCGCCTTTCTTGGCTTCGAAGCGGTAGAAATCGATGTCGCCCTCGGTTTCGAGCACGCCGTCAAATGCGCCGGGGGCACTGCCAGGCGTTGCTTCGCTGGCCGTATTGTTGGGCTCGATCTCGAGCACGCCGGGGACATCCATAACGCGGAAGAACAGCGGCGTAGGGGCCGCGCCAAGGGCATGCTCGACCGTCACGGGCACGGTCATGCCGCCGAACGCATCTGGGCCCGCCGGGTCGATGGCGGGCAACACGACGGGATGCATGGCGGGAGCGCCGTCCGCGTTCAGGGCGATGCCCGGGTCCCCCAGCCAGCGCACATTGATGGTCTCGCCGGGGCGCCCGCCGAGCGGCGTCGCCATGGCTGGGCGTGCAAATGTGCCGACATGCAGCCGGTAGCGGTAATCGTTGGCCCCGCCATAAGCGGCTTCGCTGATCACAAGATAATGCGTGCCGCCTTCCATCGCTGCATACGTGAAGGAGGCATCCTGGCGCGCGAACTGCGTGTCATCTTCGGAAACGCGTTCATGACCGCCCGGACCGAACAGCCGCAGCTTTGGGTCGAACAGCGCGTTGCCCAGCCGGATGCCCTCGACCTCCACCGCCAGCCGCGCGCCTTCTTCCAATTCGATGGCGTAGAAGTCTTGGTCTTCGTTTTGCACGACGCCATTCACGGTGGTGTTGAGTTCGATGGCCTGCGCTTCTTCGCGAGTGTTGTTGGGCTCGGCCTCATCGACGGCTGGCAGCGTACTGATGCTGAGGCGGACGAGATTGCTGATGCCGCCGTTCGTGCGCACCCGCACCGCGCGCAGCCCAACCGGGGCATCTTCGCTGATGGCAAGGCGGGCCGATACTTTATCGCCGCTCTCGGGGGCGACTTCCAAGACCTCGACGGCGCCTGGCAGCTCCGGATTGGGATTGCCCTCCTCATGGATCAACACCTCTTGCGCGGTGCTGAGATTGCTCCCGTAGAGGGTAATGGTTGCCTCGCCGCCGCGTGCAACGCCGCGGGGAAGAATGTTGCCGAGGGATGGCTGCACGGCATGCGCGGCCAGGGCCCCAGCGAGTACGCCGGCCACGCCAGCGGCGAGCGCACGAAACAGTGTTGTTGGCATCGCCTGAAACATGGTTTGTTTAGGCACTTTCCGGGCTATCCCGTCTTCGGAAGAGTTAGGCAAGGATGTCCTGCAGCAGACGGCCCTCACGCACAATGTCGACCGGGCGGTCGCCTGGGCTCATCAGACGCTTCGCCGGGTCGATGCCCAGCAGGGTGTACATCGTGGCCGCGAGATCTTCAGGACCCACGGGATTCTCGATGGGCTCGCCGCCTTGTTGATCGGTGCGTCCGTAGACTTGCCCGCGCGTGATGCCCGCACCTGCCATCATCACGCTGAAGGCCTTCGGCCAGTGGTCGCGCCCCGCGTCGTCATTGATTTTCACAGTGCGGCCAAACTCTGTCGCAAGGACGACTAGGGTGCTGTCGAGCAAGCCCCGGTCTTCTAAGTCGGCGAGCAACGCGGAGACGCCCTGGTCGACGGCGGGCAGTTGCGATTCAAGCGAGCCCTTGATATTGCGGTGATTGTCGTATCCGCTGTCCGAAACAGTGATGAAGCGCGCGCCGCCCTCGACGAGGCGCCGGGCCAGCA